>JADJHP010000001.1:600000-844969 GCA_016707525.1 Ignavibacteriota bacterium | reverse complement strand
ATGGGCCAGGACGGTGAGAGCGTGCTCAAAAAGACCGCACACTAAATCGCACACTCAGCGGTCAAAAAATGTGTTGTAGTTGGGAGTTGACGCGGGTCGAACGGACAACCGCGAGTAGGGAACTCGCGATTGTCGTTCATTTTGGGGATGCGGAGGGGGAGAGATTCGAACTCTCGGTAGAGATTTACTCCCTACGACGGTTTAGCAAACCGTTGGTTTCGGCCACTCACCCACCCCTCCATAGGTACCGCTCGAAGAGAGATGCAGGAAGAAAGCAGAAAGAAGACGACAGCAACTTCTTTTGTGCGCTCTCAAGATAAGTAAAATTAGTTCCCGCCGCAAGCCTTTCCCTTGATTCTTCCGTTCCTTTTTCGCAAGTTTTCATGATACGGGTGGATAACGCCTCGCTTACTCCATCCCGTCCACCTCCATCAAGACCAGGAGACCCGCAACCGTGACCGGCTTACACCGCTGGCTGAGCATCGGATTGATCGCACTCACCATTCCTGCGAACACTCCGGCGCAAACGCAGGACCAGGTCCGCCAGCAGGCGGAATCCCGCCTGCGACAAATGTCTCCCGCCGAGATCGAGCAAGCGCTCAAACAGTACGGCCTCACGCTCGACGAGGCGACGAAACGCGCCCAGTCGATGGGCATCTCGCTCCAGGACTTCCTCACGCGCCCCGCTGCTTCATCGGGCGCAATTGCCCCGGAAGAACTGTCGGTCGATCCCCGGCTGAACTGGCAGCGCACCACCACACCCCGCGAAGCGATCGACAGCGCCGTCGTTGCCATCGGACTCGCCCAACTGGCGTCCGATACGATCACCGTCCCCGGCTTCACCGGCCGGACGGGCATCGATTCTGCGATGCGGCCCTTCGGCTACGAGATCTTCCGCTTCCCGTCCAATACCTTCATCCCCTCACTGAGTGTCTCGACACCTCCATCGTATGTGCTCGGTGCCGGCGATGAGGTCCAGATCAGCGTGTGGGGCGAAACCTATATCAATCACCGCCTCCAGGTGAACCGCGAAGGGAATGTGTTCATCCCCGACGTCGGCCCTGTGAACGCCATCGGCCTGACGGTCCAACAATTCCGCGACAACGTTCAGCGGCGCATGGCAAGTGTCTATTCCGGACTCGCCGGCGCGCGAGGCCGTTCGAACCTCGAGGTCTCCCTGGGTAAACTGAAGACGATCCAGGTCTTCGTCCTCGGTGAAGTGCGCAAGCCGGGAGGCTATGCCGTATCTTCGATGTCCACCGCCCTCCATGCCCTGTACCTCGCTGGCGGGCCATCGGCCGACGGTTCGCTGCGCGACATCCAGGTGCTCCGGCGCGGGGAAACCGCACACTCGGTCGACATGTATGCGTTCATCCTCGGGGGAGACCGTACAAAAGACGAACCCCTGCAGGATGGCGATGTCGTGTATGTGAAACCCGCCGGCATCCGCGTGGCCGCGGTCGGCAAAGTCGTCCGCCCCGCGATCTATGAACTGAAACCCGGTGAGACCCTCGGTGCGCTCATCGGCATGGCAGGCGGACTCCGGTTCGATGCCGACGTGAAACGGCTCCACATCGAACGCATCGTACCGTTCGATCAGCGCCGTGCGTACGATCGCGACCTGCTCGATTTCGATATCCGCTTCGCGTCCGCAACCGACCTTCTCGCCAGTTCCTACACGATGGCGAACGGCGATATCGTGATGATCCAGAATATCATCGGGCTCCACGAGAACCGCGTCGTGGTCGCCGGCAGCGTCAACAAACCCGGGCCCTTTGAGTTCCGGCCGGCATGACGATCTCCACGCTGGTCAAGGCGGCGGATAGCCTCAAGCGTTCGACGTTCATCAAACGCGCAACCCTCTACCGGATGCAACGGAATATGCACATGGAGGTCATCGGCTTCGATCTCGAACAGGCGATGAATGGCGATCCCGCCAATGACCATCCGCTGCAGAATGAGGACAGCGTCGTGATCTATACGTACGACCAGTTCCACCCGCAGCAACAGGTCTCGATCTTCGGTTCCGTCCGCCGTCCGGGACAGTACATCCGGCACGACAGCATGACCGTTGCCGATCTGGTGATGGCCGCGGGTGGCCTCGAGGAAGGCGCGATGCGCACCGGATGGGAACTCGCGCGCCTCGACACGCAGGATGTGAAGACCTACACCCGTCTGATGAAGATCGGCGGCGACGATGAGTACTGGCGCAACGACGGAGGGAAGGGCGTCCACCTCGAAGATTTCGATGTCCTTACGATCCCGGCCGATCCACGATTCTCTACCCTGAAGTTCGTCAGGGTGACGGGCTATGCAACGTACCCCGGCACGTATGCGATCCAGTATGAAGGTGAACGCCTCGCGGATATCTTCCGCCGCGCCGGAGGGCTCCGCCCCGGGGCCTATCTCCAGGGTTCGCGCCTGATCCGGCGCTTCAACAACGCAGGCCTCATCCCGCTCGATTTCAAGCTGGCCCTCGGTGATGCAAGCTCGCGGGACAATGTGGTAGTGTACGACGGCGATTCCATCAACGTCGCGTATACCGAAGATGTCGTCTATGTGAGCGGGGAAGTGTACGTTCCGTCACCTGTCCTCTATGAAGAAGGGGAAGGGCTGAGCTACTATATCGATCAGGCGGGCGGCTATAGAGAAGAAGCGGAGGATGACAATACGGTCGTGTTCCTGCCGGGCGGCAAGAAGTGGGAGAGCGGTGAGATCCTTCCGGGAAGCACGATCCTGGTCCCGCGGAAGATCGAGAAGGAAGACAAGACACTCCCCATCGTCCGCGATCTGGTGACGATCCTCGCCAGCCTTGCAGCGATCACCGTCGCACTTGTGCAGGTGACCAAATGACCGGTCACCAGGATACTCCATCCGCTGCCGTCCAGAACGGAACGCCGGCCCCCGCGCGGAAATTGCCTGAGATCCTCGCGCCGGTGTGGACCGAGAGGAAACGGGTCCTCTTCTGGTCGCTCGGCGTTGCCGCCGTCACGGCCATCCTCAACTTCGCCGTGTTCAATTTGAGTTACAAAGCCACGACCACGCTCCTGCCTGAAACGGAAAAGGGGAAACTCGGCGGACTCAGTCAGTTCTCCGGCCTCGCCCAGCTCGCCGGAGTCAGCGTGCCCAATGCGGATGTCTCCCGGCTGTATCCGATCATCCTCACGAGTGAGACGGTCCTGATCCCGGTGATCGAGCACACGTATCAGACCGGGCGCTACCAGCAACCGGTGAATCTCATCACGTTCCTCGATATCGAGGAGGGGTCGCCGGCGAAGGACATGGAACGCGCATTGAAAGAGATGCGTGGGCTGATCACGACCGCCTATGACACGAAGACCAGCACGGTGATCGTGACCCTGGAGCTGGAAGAGCAGCAACTCGCCGCGGACGTGCTGAATGCGATCGTGGCCGAGGTGGACAAGTTCATGCGGCTCAAGCGCATCAACACCGCCACCGAGCAGGTACGGTGGATCAACGCGCGGCTCGTGGAGGTGGAGAAGGAGCTGCGCCAATCGGAAGAGAATCTCAAGACGTTCATGGAACGCAACAGGCGGGTCATGGATTCGCCCCAGCTCACGCTGGAGCAGCAACGGCTGCTGCGCGAGGTGACGGTGAAGTCGACGATCGTGATCGAGCTCAAGAAGCAATACGAACTCGCCAAGATCGATGAGATCAAGAACATCTCGGTCGTGAATATCCTGGATCCGGCCCGTCCGCCGGTGAAAAAAGAACGCCCGAAGCGCGCAACGAACACCGCGCTCGCCTTCCTCCTGGCCCTTGCCGCACTGAGCACGTATTATGCGATGAAGCCGGTGTGGGGGAGTAAGGTAACGGACTTCGTGAGTGCCATGAAGAGAGAGTCGGGAACAGCGAAGCAGTAGAGACAGGGTCAGAAATGCGAAGAGTGAAAAATGGAGAGACCGTGTCCCTCTTCATCTTTCACTCTTCGTCGTTTTCAGTGCTCCCGCCAGGATTCGAACCCGGACTAAGTGATCCGTAGTCACTCGTGCTATCCATTACACAACGGGAGCGTTGTGTCCAGTAATATACATATCGGCGGAAAATAAATCAAGACTATTCTTGTGGCGGCGGCTGATCCCTTCCGATGGCGGCGTAGACATACCCGACCAGTTCGCCCCCGACATCCTTCCCCCCCGCACTCGACTTCCACCAATCATCCGCACCGTACCGTGCGTCCGGCGCAGCAATGATGCCGACCCGTATCGAATCACCAAGGACCCGCGCGAAGATCATGTGTGTCCGCCGTGCGTGGACACCCTGCGAAAGGATGTCGACCTGGCGCGTTCCGGGAGCATTGCGCTGCAGCCACGCGCGCAGCGCGTAGGCGGATGCAAGCGTGCGGTCGCGCAGAATATGGCCATGCGCGGCGGCCGCATGGACGCTGCCGCTGTCGATGCCCATGTGCATGCATGTCGCGCGTGCGGCGTCAGCCGTGCTGCCATAGGCCGACAGGAAGGAACCGTAGTCGATCGGCACGCCGGTCGTGACGATGCGGTCATAGCGCCCCGACCTGTACAGCGATACCCCGTCGGCAACGGCACGGTCCTCCAACCACCCCTCGATGACCAGGATACCGCCGCCCGTGGCGTTGGTCGTCGCGAGGAAGGTATACAGGGCGTGTGGGACAACGCACATGCCCGCCACGACGAGCGTGGCGATCAGGAGCCATCCACGCCAGGTCGGCAGGGGAACGGACCGGCGGACGAAGAGCGGGGCAAGGATGCGTGTGGCGGACATGCTGTCAATATAACAGAGGGGGAACACTCATCCAAATCCATTTGCTTTTTTCCGTTCTGTTTGCTAGATTCTGATACAATGGAAGAGTCAACGGGGCTGAGTTCGTTGTGACCACATCCCGGTGCCTTTGTCCTTTTGAACATTCGGGGCTGTAGCTCAGCTGGGAGAGCGCCTCGTTCGCAACGAGGAGGTCGTCGGTTCGACCCCGATCAGCTCCACTGAGGTCAAGTCCTGTGCAACCGCAAGGTACCCAACCCCGCCAGGTCCGGAAGGAAGCAACGGTCAGTACCCCAAGGTGTGACGCAGGGTAGCTTGGCCTCTTTTTATTGGTCCCTGTTGCACCACATGATGGTTTTTCGTAGTTTATCCTGACGAGTTCAGGTTCTGAGTGAAGCGATGACCGCTTCCTCTTCTGGATGAACATGGACCGATCCAAAACAACAGTGTTCGACACCACAGGTCGGCAATCGATGCGAGCGTACGCGGTCCTAACATTGTGTCTCTCGATCCTGCTCGGGAGCCTGCTCTCTTCGTTCCGTAACGGTGGTGTTGCCCGGCTCACCTCTCTGGAAGAAAGGCTGGAACCACCAGTACGGTATGAAGAAAGAGATCATCATCAACGCTGCGGCCAACGAGACCCGGATAGCGATAACCGAGGAAGGTCGCCTGGCAGAACTCTTTGTAGAGACTGCCAATAAGGAAAAAATGGTCGGTGACATCTATCTTGGCAAGGTTGCCAAGGTGATGCCCGGCATCAGAGCTGCATTCATTGACCTGGGACTTGGCCAGGACGGATTCCTTCACTTCTCTGACATCGGCAGCCGTTTCGATGAGTACAACACACTCATCGATGACGATGACGAAGAAGGCGAGGGCGAAGGCGCACCGGCACCCGCCGGCGCACCATCCGACGACCAGCATCCACGAGGCAGCGGCAACGGCGAGGAACGTCAGCATAGCCGCCAGCGCCAACAGGTCCCCAAACCTCCCCCCAAAGAAGTCCACCTCGAAAAGGGGCAGGAGGTCATCGTCCAGATCATCAAGGAACCCGTCGGCAAGAAGGGCGTCCGCGTCACATCGGACATCTCCCTCGCCGGCCGTTTCCTTGTCCTCCTGCCGTTCGACAACAAGGTCGGCATCTCCAAGAAGATCTCGAACTTCAAGGAGAAGCGCCGCCTCCGCCGCACGGTCCAGGCGATCCTCCCCCCGGGCTTCGGTACGATCATCCGCACCGTCGCAGAAGGGAAGGAAGATTCTTCGATCAAGAACGATCTCGAGGACCTGATCGCGACGTGGCGCGAGATCGAGAAGACCGTGAAGGCCGAGAAGGCCCCGTGTCTCCTCTATAAGGATCTTGCCACGACGTCGAGCGTCATCCGGGACCTGTTCTCGAACGATGTCTCCCGCGTGGTCATCGATTCGAAGAAGCTGCACAAAGAGATCCGCTCGTACATCAAGTACACCTCGCCCCAGCTCCTGGAAAAGATCGAACTCCACAAAGAGCGCACCCCGATCTTCGATGCCTATGGCGTGGAGAAGGAGATCGAGACCACGCTTGCGCGCAAGGTCTGGATGAAGAGCGGCGGGTACCTGATCATCGAGCCCACCGAGGCGATGGTGGTGATCGATGTGAACAGCGGGCGCTACGCTCCCAAGAAGGACCAGGAGATCAACTCGCTCCGCACGGACCTCGAGGCGGCACGGGAGATCACGCGGCAGCTCCGCCTGCGCGACCTCGGCGGCATCATCGTGTGCGACTTCATCGACCTCGATGACGAGAAGAACAAGAAGAAGGTCTACGAAGAGCTGAAGAAGGAGTTCCGCAAGGACCGCGCAAAGGTGACGGTGCTGCCGATGACCGAGTTCGGGCTCGTGCAGATCACGCGCCAGCGCATCCGCCAGAACATCCTCCACAGTTTCACCGAGGCATGCCCGACCTGCGCCGGCACAGGACTCGTGACGTCCAAGACCACGGCCCTGAACCAGCTGGAACGGTGGATCCACCGGTTCAAGACCGAAACGCGCGAGACACGCTTCACGCTGCGGGTACATCCGTCGCTCGCGCCGTCGCTCCGCGAAGGGACCATCAGCCGTCTCCGCCGCATCATGCTCAAGTACTTCGTCCTGATCAAGCTGGAAGAGGATCCGACGATTCCGATCGGCGAATTCCATGTCATCTCCCGCAAGCAGGACAAGGATGTGACCGACCTTTATAAGTAGAAGGACATACCATGTCACTGAAACGCACTGCGTTTTTTGACCGGCACGTGCAGGCCGGCGGCAAGATGGTGGCGTTTGCAGGATTCGAGATGCCCGTGCAGTACACCCCGGGCATCGTGGAAGAGCACCGCTGCGTGCGCGAGCGTGTCGGCGTGTTCGATGTCTCCCATATGGGCGAAGTGGAAGTGGCCGGTGCCGATGCGCTCGCCTTCGTCCAGAACATCACCATCAATGATGCCTCGAAGCTGACTCCGGGGCGCGTGCAGTATTCCGCCATGTGCTACCCCGATGGCGGGATCGTGGATGACCTGCTCGTGTATCGGATGGCGGACCGGTTCATGCTGGTGATCAACGCGGCGAACACCGCGAAGGACATCGCGTGGATGCAGGAGAATCTGCGCGGCGATGTGGTGCTCACCGACAGGAGCGATGCGACATCCCTCCTTGCCGTGCAGGGTCCGCATGCGCTCGCAACGCTGAAGAAGCTCACGCCGACGGACCTCGAACCCCTGCAGTATTACCACTGGATGCACATCACCATCGCCGGCGTGCCCATGCTGGTGTCGCGCACCGGCTACACGGGCGAACTCGGCTACGAACTGTATTTCCCGTCCGATCGTGCGACCGGCGATATCCTCTGGGATGCATTGATGGACGCCGGGAAGGAATTCGGGATCGGCCCCATCGGCCTCGGGGCACGCGATACGCTGCGTCTGGAAATGGGATTCTGCCTCTACGGCAACGACATCGATGCGACAACGAACCCGCTCGAGGCGGGGCTCGGCTGGATCACACGCCTGGGCAAGGGATCGTTCATCGGCCGCGAAGCGATCCGTACCATGAAAGAGGATGGGCCCAGGCGGAGACTCGTCGGGTTCACCGTCAACGACCGTGCCTTCCCGCGCCATGGCTATCCGATCCAGATCGCCGGCGTGGATACCGGTCACGTCACCTCCGGGACGTTCTCCCCGACGATCGAAAAAGGCATCGGCATGGGCTACGTGCCTGCGGACCATGCAACGGTCGGCGCGGGCATCGAGGTCATGATCCGCACGAAGCCTGTCGCTGCGACCATCGTTCCACTGCCGTTCGTAAAGAAGTAAGCATGGCCGATCCGAAGATCCATCTTACCCCGCACCTCGTGGATGAACTCGCCCTGCGCGACAGGGTGGTCGTGGTCGTCGATCCACTGCGGGCGGGAACCTGCATTGCTACGGCGCTCCAGAACGGTGCCCGCGAAGTGATCCCGACCGGAACGGTCGAGGCCGCGGCACGCGTGTCCAGTAACCTCGCCGGCGCCGTCACGATGCTCGCGGGCGAACGCAACGGGAAGATGATCGAAGGATTCCACTTCGGTGATTCGCCGCTCGAGTTCACCGCCGAGCGGGTCCAGGGGAAGGCGATCGTGTTCCTGACGAGCAACGGGACGCCGGCGATCTGGCGCGCACGCCACGCACGTGAACTCGCGGTCTGCGGCTTCGTCAATATTTCAGCCGTCGCGGAGTTCGTCCGGCAACAGCAGGGTGACGTGGAGATCGTGTGTGCGGGGAACGCCGGAGGATTCTGCATCGAGGATGGGGTCTGCGCAGGCATGCTCCTGCATCTGCTCGCCGAGGGGTCGGCGGCACCGGGCGCACATTTCTCCGATGCCGCGGTTGCGGCGTTGTCGCTCTACAAGGGCCACGCCCGCGGACTCCGGCGCATGCTGCGGCGATCCGACAACGGCGTGATGCTCGAAGAACTTGGCTTCGCGGCCGATGTGCTTGCCTGCAGCGAACTGGACACGGTGCCGGTGGTTCCGCTGTTGGATGGGAACGTCCTCCGGCTGCGCACGAACGAGGAGAAGAAGGAACCCGCGCGTTAAGGGAGAAGTGAAGGATGCCTCAACCGATCAGACAACGGCCTGCACCTGCGGCAACGAAGAAGGAGAGCGCTCGCCCCAACGGCAACCGCAAGTGGGCGATCCTCGCCATCCTCCTCATGACGCTGGCCGCACTGTTCTTCATTGCACTGGTGACCTACGACCCCGCGGACGAACAGTTCGCGGACAGGGGATTCTCCGGTTTCTGGCAACAGGGCACGAATCTCGGCGATGAGAACAGGGTCCATAACGGACTCTCGATCGTCGGGGTCATCCTCGCCGATTTTCTCATCCGCTCCACGGTCGGGTATATCGTCTTCATCGTCCCCGTTCTGATGGTGCTCTGGGGATGGACCATCCTCCGCCGCGGCGACTACCGCCGCGCCGTCACGCTGACCAACTATTCCATCATCTGGGCGCTGCTCATCGCGAGCGCGTTCGGGATGATCCGCAGGATATTCCCCGAGACCGGGCCTTCCATGGAATGGAGCGGTGCGGTGGGCGAATTCATCTCCACCTACCTCTCACGGTTCATCGGACGCGCCGGCGGTGCCATCGCGGTGTGCGTGGGCATGTTCATCACCGCGATGATCGGGGCCGACATCGATGCCCATCAGCTCGCCGAACGGATCCGCTCGTGGTATCTCAAGGCCCTGGACTGGTACGACCGCAAGCGGCAGGAGCGGGAAGATGTGGGCGTGTCGGACGGGGATGAGGATCAGGGACGGACCGACACCGAAGGACGAAAAGAGGCACGGGTGCAGTTGCGCAAACCCCTCGCCGATCCCGAGAACGATGATGACGATGCGGAACAGGACGAGGCACCGCGCCCGCCTGCGCCGGTGAGCATCAAGCGCCGGCCACTCGAAGAACCGCCGCGTCCACAGGACGGACCTGCAACGACCCGGCGGGTGTTGACCGTCACGACAAAAGTGCCGGACCTGGCCGAGGAACCCATCGCCGAGGGTGCGGTCGCGCCGGCCCAGCCGCTGAAGGTCGAAGAGATCGAGTATGTCTTCCCTCCCGTGGAGCTCCTGGACGCCCCGAAGCCGGGCAAGGAAGATGTGGATGAGGCCGAACTCCAGGCCAATGCCGAACTTCTCCGCGAGACCCTCCTGCAGTTCGATGTGGAACTGGAGAGCGTGAGCGTCACCCCCGGCCCCGTGATCACGTTGTACGAACTTGTGCCGGCGACAGGCGTGAAGATCAGCCGGATCGTCAATCTTGAGAACGATATCGCGCTGAAGCTCGCCGCCCGGGGTATCCGCATCATGGCCCCCATCCCCGGCAAGTCCGCGGTCGGCGTGGAGATCCCGAATTCCCATCGCTCGCTCGTGACGATCCGGAGCATCATCAACTCGAACGTGTTCCGAGAGGCCAAGGCGGCGCTGCCCATGGCGATGGGGAAGACCATTGCCGGAGAGGTGTTCGCGGACGATCTGGCGAAGATGCCGCACCTTCTCGTTGCCGGTTCCACCGGCTCCGGGAAGAGCGTAGGCATCAACACCATGATCGCCAGCCTGCTCTACCGGATGCACCCGTCGGAGCTGAAGTTCCTCATCATCGACCCGAAGAAGATCGAACTTGCGCTGTATTCGCGCCTGAAGCAGCACTTCCTTGCCGTGTCGCCGGACGTCAACGAAGAGATCCTGACCACGCCGGGGAACGCGGTGCTCGGCCTGAAGGGCGCGGAGCTGGAGATGGAGCGGCGCTACGACCTTTTCTCCAAGGCGGCGGTCCGGAATATCGCGGACTACAACGAGAAGATCGCCAGCGGGAAGGTCAAGAGCACGCCCGAGCAACCCCATATCAAGATGCCGTATCTGGTCGTGGTGATCGACGAACTCGCTGATCTCATGATCACGGCTGCGCGTGAAGTAGAAGAGCCCATCGCGCGGCTCGCGCAGCTTGCGCGCGCTGTGGGCATCCATCTCATCGTTGCGACCCAGCGGCCGTCTGTCGACGTCATCACCGGTGTGATCAAGGCGAACTTCCCGGCGCGCATCGCCTATCAGGTGGCGTCGAAGACGGATTCACGTACGATCCTGGACATGAACGGCGCGGAGCAATTGCTCGGCAACGGCGACATGCTCTACCTCGCGAGCGGCAGCCCCAAACCCATACGCCTGCAGAACGCGTACATCTCGTCGGACGAGGTGGAAGCGTTGATGGAACACATCGGCAAGCAGCGCGGGTATCTGGCGCCGTTCAAGCTGCCTTCGGTGATCGAGAAGAAACGGAGCGCGGAAGGCGCGGGTGGCGGTTCCCATGACGATCTGTTCGAAGAGGCCGCACGTATCATTGTGCGCTATCAGCAGGGCTCGGTGTCGCTGCTCCAGCGGCGGCTGAAGGTGGGCTACTCCCGGGCGGCACGCCTCGTGGATGAACTCGAAGCGGCCGGCATCGTCGGCCCCGCGGATGGCAGCAAGGCGCGCGATGTGCTCGTGGAATCTGAAAGTGAACTTGACGTGATCCTGCAAGGATGAGGATGAGGACGATGACGAAGGGATGGTGGCGGGGTGTACTGACGGCCGTCGTGATGGCCGGAGCGGCAACGACGGCCAGCGCGGGCGATACGGCGAAAGAGATCCTCGAAAAGGTGAGCGACCGCTACGATGCGATACGCGACGGCGAACTCCGCTTCACCCAGAAGACCGGGTTCGCCGTGGCGCAGGTGGAACAGGAAGTGACCGGGACCCTCGTCTTCAAGAAGACGAACAAGTACCGTGTGGAGTACGACGGACAGGCGATCGTGACGGATGGCAAGACGGTCTGGTCCTATTCGCCATCCACGAACCAGGTCCTGGTGGACAATTTCAAGCTGAACGAACGGTCGTTGACACCCGAACGCATCCTGGGTGCAGCGCCGGATGACTATGCACCCACGCTCATCGGCCGTGAGAAGATCGGTACGATCGAGACCGTGGTTCTGAAGTTGACACCGCCCGAAGGATCGGGCATGCTCAAGTCCATGAAGATCTGGGTCCAGGAAGGCGAGTGGCTTATCCGTAAGGCAGAGCTCCTCGACCTCCACGGCAAGCGGACGACCTATCAGGTCCATTCCATCAAGACCAATACCGGGGTCCCGGACACGCGCTTCACGTTCCAGGCTCCCGCCGGTGCTGAAATCGTCGACCTACGCTGAGGACCCACTCCCGCATGAGCACCGCCCCCGCTGCGTCGTCACGCACCCGTTCGCTGATCAAGTACACGCTCAGCATCGGGGTCACCGTGCTCTTTCTGTATCTGGCGTTCCGCGGGACGAACTTCAGTGAGCTGCTGGATTCCCTGCGCAGGGCGAACTACTGGTGGATGATCCCGTACTTTGCCGCGCTGATGATCAGCCACTGGCTCCGCGCCTGGCGCTGGCGGTATATGCTGGAACCCGTCAAGCCCGGCATCGCTCTCCGCAACCTGTTCTCGGGCGTGATGGTAGGGTACATGATGAATAATATCCTCCCGCGTGCAGGCGAGCTGGTGAGGCCGTACACGTTGGGTAAACTGGAAGGCATCCCGAAGAGTTCTGCCTTCGGCACGATCGTCGTCGAGCGCCTGATCGACACGCTGTCATTCATCGTTCTGGTCGTCGCTATCCCGCTGCTCTACCGCGGGCCGCTGAAGGAATCCTTCCCGTGGCTGGAAAACACGGGGATCATCGTCACGATCGTCACGGGGGTCGCGCTCGTCGTCCTGATCGGCCTTATGATCCGCCGGAACTGGACCGATGCGCTCCTGAAGAGTATCCGGAAACTCGTGTCCCCGTCGTTGGCGGACAAGATCGAAACCGGGGTACATTCCTTCCTGGACGGGTTCATCTTTCTGAAGCGCCCCGACCGTTTCCTCGCGATCTTTGTCCTGAGTGTGCTTGTGTGGGCTCTCTATGCCGTGATGATGTACGTCGCGTACTTCGCGTTCGACCTGCAGGCCCTCGGGTTCCGCAGTGCCATCGTCGTCCTCGCGATCTCGAGCATCGGTGTGGCGATGCCCACGCCCGGAGGGACCGGCACGTATCACGTCCTGACGTCCCAGACGCTGAGCCGGCTGTATGCGGTGAATGCGACGACGGCGCTGAGCTACGCAACCGTGACGCATGCGGTGGGTTTCGTCGGGGTGACACTGATCGGGTTGTACTACTTCCTGCACGATCACATCCGCGTCTCCGAGGCCACGGCCGATGGGGAGAAGAAGTGATCGTGCGGAATGCTGCTCTCGGGTGCCTTCTTGCTCTGGTCCTTGGTGCCGGGGCGTCATCCGCGGGTGTACCCGCGGCACGCCGTGCAGGCTTCAGTGCAGGGCTGGGGGTGAACTACCTCGCCCAGCGTGATGTGGTGGACATGCTGAACGGCGGGTACGGGCTCACGAAGCGGCTGGACCGGTATCATGTTGCTGTCGATTTCTCGGGCGCGTTCGTGCTGCCGCTGGGAGAGCGCTTCGGCCTGAGGTTCGAGTATGCATACCTGCTCAACACCGTGAACGCCGCGGGACTGTACACCGGGACCACGGAGTTCACGACCACCGTTCATATGCCCTCGGTCGTGATCGAGTATTGCATCGTCGATGCCGGGCCCTATAACCTGAGCGCGGGCATCGGCGGCGGGTACCACGTCGGGCGCCTCGACCTCCGGTACGGTGGACTCGAGGCCGGGTATGCGGCGCAGGGGCCGGGCGCGGTCGTGATGCTCGTCGGGAATACGGCGGTCTCCGAAGAATTGTTCGTCCACCTTGCGGGAACGGTACGGGCGGGGATGCTGGGCGAGCTGCGCAATACGAATGGGGTGTCGCCGGGGATCGGCTCGGAAGGCCAGCCCGCCACATTGAGTTTCTTCGCTCTCGGTGCGCGGATCGGTGTGTCCTATTATCTGTGACGTTGTGTTTTCCCTTGTCCTTTTTTCCTTTTCACATGGAGGTTTCAATGAAGCACACATTCACATTACTTATCGCAGGGCTTATGGCTGCTATGACGGTTGAACAGGCGGGCGCACAGAGCGCCGCTCCCGAGAGCAAGGAGATCGTGGTGATCGAGACCTCGCTCGGAACATTCGAAGCCGAAATGTACCGCGCGGATGCGCCGAAGACGGTCGAGAACTTCGTCCGCCTCGCGGAGAAGAAGTATTTCAACGGCATCATCTTCCACCGCGTCTCGAAGGGTTTCGTGATCCAGGGCGGCGATCCGACGGGTACGGGTTCCGGCGGCAAGAGCATCTATGGCGGTGAATTCGCCGATGAACTGAATCCGCAGACGCCGTCGTACAAGGCCGGCTATCTGAAGGGCGTATTGGCGATGGCGAACCGCGGCCCGAACACGAACACCAGCCAGTTCTTCGTGATGCTGCAGGATGTGCCGCGCATGCCGAAGAACTACACGATCTTTGGCAAGGTCATCAAGGGCATCGAGGTCGTGGAGAAGATCGGTGAGGTCGATATCACGCCGCAGATGGGCGCACGCGACGGCAAACCGAAGGTGGATGTCGTCATCAAGAGCGTCACCGTCCGGCACGAACCGTTCGGCGCACCCGCGAAGAAATAATGGCGAAAGGCGGGCCGACATACGCGGACCTGCTTGCCGCACTCAAGAAGAAGTCCTTTCTCCCCGTGTACCTGCTGCACGGGGAGGAGGATTTTTTGCTTGAGAGTGCTCTCCATGCCGTTCTCGATGCCGTGTTGCCTGCCGACCTCCGGTCGCTGAATCTCGATGTCGTGGATTGCGGTGACGTTGACGGCCGTGACATCGTTGCGCGTGCTGCCTCGTTCCCGATGATGGGCGATACGCGCGTGGTGATCGCGAAGAACATCGACCGGATGGTGGTGCAGGACCTCGAGCAGCTCACGGGCTACGTCGAAGCCCCATCCGCATCCACGGTCCTGATCCTGGCAGGGAAGAAGGCGGACCTCCGGCGGAAGCCGTTCTCCACGCTCCATGCCCGCGGTGCGGCATTCGAGTTCGCACCGGTGCGTGATTCTTCCATCGCGTCATGGATCACCGGCCGCGTGGCCAGCTACGGCGCAACCATCGATGATAATGCCGCGGATCTTCTGTCGGCGTACATCGGTGTCTCCTTGCGCGAGGTTGACAGCGAGATCACGAAGCTGCTCACGTTCCTCGGCGACCGGAAACATGTCACTGCCACCGACGTGGCGGATGTCGTCGGCTTCTCGCGTGAGTTCACCATCTTCCAGCTCCAGGAAAGCATCGGCCGGGGAGATGTCCGGCGTGCCATCACGATCATGGATCACATGCTCAACGATGGGCAGGCACTGCCGTATTTCATCGTCATGCTCACGGGGTATTTTTCCTCACTCTGGCGGCTCCACCACCTCGTCGCCTCCCGGGAGAAGCGCGAACCGTCCGAGTTTCCCAAGGCCTGGAACTGGAAAAAAGACGAATTTCTGGCTGCAATGCGCCTTTTTCCGCCCCGGTCGATCGAACGGGCGTTCCGGATCATGGCGGAAACAGAGTTCGCGTCACGCCAGACGGGGGGGGCGGACCAGCGCGACCTCCTGCACGGCATGGTGGTCCAGATCATGGAAGGCCTTCCCCCCTCAACTTGACTTCTCACCTGTGAAGTGGTAAATTAACGATATAGCACGGGGACTTGAGAAGATACTTTATGTTGTCCGGCACATCCGGGCATGGTGCCTCTTGCTGATGATCACGTTGCCATGATGCAGGGATTGCGCGCCGATGCGGCGTGACATCAGACACGGCGCGGTGCCGATCGACCGCGCGGTTCTTCCTGATAGACAGTCACATCATCATCCGAACCACTAAGGAGGGTCAATCGATGCCACGGTTCAATCTGAAGGATGAAGCAGCCGGCGCAGAACCGATCACGCCGGACACCGGGAAGTCCCCGGCAGCCCCGACGTTGCGCGAGGTCGGCGGTGGAGGGGGATCCGTTTCGCCTCTCATCCTTGTCCTGCTCGCTCTCGTGATCCTCGCCGCAGGCGTCTTCGCGCTGAACTACTTCAAGGTCATCCATCTGTGGGGAAAGAAAGCTCCCGTTGTCACGGAGACGCTGCCGGAGCCCGATCTTCCGAGTGCAGTCAACGAGCAGGCTGCGACACCGCCGGCAGAGAGCCTCCCGCTTCCCGGCACGACGCCTGAACCCGCACCGGCAACGAAAGCAGCGCCAGCTCCTGCACGAAATCTGAGCGTTGTACCGACCGGTACCGGCAAATTTACGGTCCAGTTCTCCGCATGGACCTCAAAGGCGAAAGCGGAAGACCAGGCTGCGAGGTTCGTTGAGGGCGGGTATGAAGCCTATGTCGATCAGGCACAGGGTTGGTACCGCGTGCGTGTGGGCAGCTTTGATACGCGTGCCCAGGCACACGAAACGCTTGCCAAGTTGCAGAACATGACGGAAGACGAGGTGTACGTCTCAAAGCAGCGCTGATCGCTGCACCAGGAGTATGCATGGATCTGTATGATATGATGCAAAAGGGGGGTGTGCTCATGTGGCCCATCCTCCTTTGTGCGTTGCTTGTCGTCTACGTGCTCATCGACCGCATGCTCGTGCTGCGCCGCGCCCGTATGGATGCGGCGCAGTTCATGCTCAAGCTCAAGAGCATCTACCGTCATGCCGATGTGAACGCGGTCCTTTCCTACTGTAGCCAGAAGGAAGCGCCCATCGTCTCCGTCGTGCGCCGCGGGATGTCGAAGCTGAGCGAAGGTGATGTCAAGATCCGCGAAGCCATGGAAGGTGCGGGGCGGGAGGAACTGTATCGTCTCGAACGGCGCCTCACCATGCTTGCGAGCATCAGCGGTGTCGCACCGATGCTCGGCTTCCTCGGTGCTGTGATCGGCATGGTGAAGGCCTTCCAGGCGATCGAAGGCCAGGCGGCCGGACAGCTCACTGCTGCTCTCCCCGGTGGCGGCATCTACGAAGCGCTGCTCGCCATGGGCTTCGGCCTGTGCGTCGGCATCGTCGCACTTCTTGGCTACAATCTCCTCCTTGCACGTATCGGACGCATCGCGCACGACATGGAGATCACGTCCGGCGAGTTCCTGGACATGCTGGGTCAGGGGCCGGCGGGGTTCCAGGCAACGGTGACGCCGGGGGAGGACAGCCCTGCACTCTCGCGCCCTGCCCTCGTAACTGAACCGGAATTCTTCCGGCGCAAAGTGACATGAAGTTCGCGCCGGAGCATCGACCCCTTACGATGACCGGCGTGGCCTCGCTCGCCGGTCTCGCTGTCTTCATGATGATGTTCTTCGTCACAGCGATGCTCATCACCGGACCCGGAGCGAACCATGCGGTCACGCCCATCGCCGGCACGGATACCGTTGCCGCACGCGGGCCGGCGGACGAACCACAGGATCCCTCCCCGGTCATCGATCCTGCACCAGCAACCCGCATGACCACCCTCACGGAGTCCGTGCGCGCGTCGCTGCTTGCCGCTGCCGGAGCCGCACAGCATCGGCGTCCGGTGCCCCAGGTCAAAGCCCCTGGTTCGCAACAACGTCCGGATCCCCGCGTCCGGACCACGCCCCGGCGGACGGTACAGGAGAAGCCTCCCGCCGTCACACCACGAAACGTGGCGCCGAGAAGAGTGCATGGGAGCGTTGCGCAGGGGTCGATCCAATGGATCGGCGGCGGGCGCCGCCGAAAGGCATCGGGAGCACCGCCGGCATTTCCGGCGGGGGTGACCTCCAATGTGCAGATCAAAGTGGAAGCTGTGGTGGCCCCCGATGGGCGCGTACGTTCGGTGAGGCCGGGTCAGAAGGGGAATGCAAAATGCGAGGGCGCCGCGATCCGTGCTGTGCAGCGGTGGAAGTTCGACCGGCTCCCGCGGTCAGCCCCCCAGCGCGACCAGCGGTGCGTGGTGTCCTTCACCTTTACCGCGAAGTAACGATCTCTTCCTGTTCCTCCTCCGGTGCATCCTTCTTGAAGTAGAAGTAGTAGAATACCGATTCAACGAGCGCCAGCACTGCCAGGGCCGCCGCATCGGCGTTCATCCACGTGCCGAATCCCTCCGGCGGCAGGATCAACCGCATCACGAACGACGCCATGCTCCATCCGACGAAGAAGATGAGGAGCATGAACAGCACGCCCAGGGATCCTTCGCCGACCCCTTCCTCCTGCCATCGCCTGGTGAAGACCGCGGCGAACGCAATGATGTGTGCGTAAAAGACGATCAGCGGGACCATGGCTATTCCTGCTCCTTGAATGTCAACGCTGCGCGCAATGTGCGCAGCAGGATCCTGATGTCGAAGGCGATCGACCAGTTCTCGATGTAGTACAGGTCGAATTTGATGCGCTCTTCTATGGAGGTGTCGCCACGGAGCCCGTTCACCTGCGCCCACCCGGTGACGCCGGTCTTCACGCGGTGACGGTCGAGATACCGGGGGATGCTCTGTCCGAACTCCTGCACGATGTGGGTGCGTTCCGGGCGCGGCCCGACGAGGCTCATATCGCCGCGGACCACGTTCCAGAGCTGCGGGAGTTCATCCAGACTGAACCGGCGCAGCAGTTTGCCGATCGGTGTCCGGCGCGGATCGTTCCGTATCCCGAGTCCCGCCTGCGCATCGAACTTCTCCGCCCCCGGCACCATGGAACGGAATTTGAGCATGGCGAACTCCGTTCCGTCGAGTCCGATCCGCTGTTGCCGGAACAGCACAGGCCCCGGTGAGGTGAGCCGCACCGCCAGGGCGATGAGGGCGATCAGAGGGGAGAGGAGGATCAGGATCGTTCCAGCCACAACGATATCAAAGGTGCGCTTCACTGCCTGGCCGAAGGCGCCGAGGGGGATGGTCTTCACGCGCAGGAAGGGGATCCTTTCCAGATCGCGCACCCGCACCTGGCTTGTGAGCACGTCCAGCATGTCCGGCACGAGCATGAATTCGATGTTCACACCTTCACACTCGCTGATGAGCGTGAACAGGCGTGGTTGGTCGCGTGAGGTGAGCGCGATGAACGCCAGGCGGATGCCATGCTCTCTGATGAATCCCGGGGCATCGGCCACCGTGCCGAGGCATGGGGCGGAGGCAAGCCGGCTTCCCGGGGGTGCGGGAGCTTCCGCAAAATACCCGGCGATATCGAAGCCGAACGAACCGTGGCGATGCAGGCGGCCATAGACCTGTTCGGCGAGTCTGCCGTTGCCGATGATGATGGCGGATTGGAGATGACGGCCTTCCCGGTAGGAGCGGCGCTCCGCCCATTGGATCGCCATGCGCCCGATCGTGATCCCGACGATGGAGAAGCCCCAGACGAGCCCGAAGACGATGCGCGAAAACGAGAAGGCGCGGTAGAAGAACGTGGCGCTCATCACGATGAGCATGCCGAACGTCACCACCCGGATGATGTTGAACACTTCATCGGAAAGGTTGGCGTTCCGGCGTGCGCGGTACATGCGCCGTGAGCGGAAGATCGCGAGCCAGACAAGGATGACGAACAACGAACCGGCGAGATAGCCGGAGAGCGGCGGGGCCTCGTCCATGACGAAGCCAAACGACTCGAAGAACGACGTGTGGAAGCGGATCCCGTAGGCGAGGATGAAGGCAAGCTCGATCGCCACCGCGTCCGTGCATGCCGCCAGGAGCGGCACCCACACATCGCTGCGCCGTGTGTCCTTCAGTGCGGTCAGCTATACATCTCCCGTTCGAGCAAGCTGCACAGGATATGCCCGATCGTGATGTGCCCCTCCTGGATGCGCTGGGTGTCCTGGGAGGGGACGATGATGGCGACGTCCACGAGTTCGCGCGTCTTCCCGCCGTCCTTGCCGAGCAGTCCGATGGTCGCCATCCCCGCAGACCGTGCCTGGGCCAGCGCCCGGTTCACACTTTCGGAGTTGCCGCTGGTGCTGATGACGACAAGGACATCGCCCTTGCGCCCGAGAGCCTCCACGGATCGGGCGAAGACGTTGTCGTACCCGATGTCGTTCGCCCCGGCCGTGAGGATCGAGCTGTCGGTGGAGAGGGAGACGGCAGGGATGGCCGGGCGTTTGAGTTTCGGGTCCATACGGATCACCAGTTCGGCCGCGAGATGCTGGGCATCCGCTGCGCTGCCGCCGTTGCCACAGAGCAGGATCTTTCCGCCCTGGTTCAACGTACGGATCAGCACGTCGACGGCTTTCACGATCACATCACTGCATTTCTCTGCGATCAGCCGTTTCGTTTCGGCACTGGCCTTGAGTTCGTCCTCGATGTAGGCCTGCCGTGCAAGTATCGTGAGGGGGAGATGTGCCATGGTCAGGCTTTCGTGAGTGTCGCAATGATGGATGGGATCTGCGCCAGTGCCTCGGGCAGTTTTGCCGCGTCTTTACCGCCCGCGGTGGCCATATGGGGGCGCCCGCCACCGCCACCGCCGAGGAGTTTGGCGACCGCCCCGACCACCGCACCGGCGGCGATCTTCTTAGCGGCCACCAGGTCATCCGTGACGACGCAGACGAGGGACACTTTGTCCTCATGGACCGCCGCGAGGAGGCCCACGCCGCTGCGGAGTTTGCTCCGCAGCGTATCACCGATATTCTTGAGTTCATCCATGGACGGCGCACCCACCTGCCCGGTGACGACGGTGACCCCGTTGACGGTCGTGGCCTGTGCGATGAGCGCGTCGATGGCACCGGCCGCCCCGGCAACGCGGGATCGGCTGAGTTCCTTCTTGAGGTCCGCGGCCGACTCCGTGAGCGCGTCGAGTGCCGACTGACGGTCATGGAGGCCCTGTTCAACGGCATCGACCGTCTTCTGGTCGACCATGCCTGACGGGAGGGTGAGGGAGCCCAGGGACGGGCGCACGAACTTTGTCTTCCCCGTGCCGGCACCGGGAAGGCTCTTTTCCAGCTCCTGCTGTTCTTCGATAAGGTGCGCGATGCGCTCGTCGAGTCCCGCCGCCTTGCGGATCTGCTCGTCGATGTACTGCCGCAGCCCGATGCCTGTCACGGCTTCGATACGCCGCACGCCGCTGGCGATGCTGGATTCGGCAATGATCTTGAAGAGGCCGATATCCGCCGTGGACGCCACGTGGGTGCCGCCGCAGAACTCGACACTGAATGACTCGTCGATCGTGACCACGCGTACCGTATCGCCGTATTTATCGCCGAAGAACATCTTCACGTGCGGGATCTTGCGTGCTTCTTCGATCGGCATGTCGACACCCGTTCGGACGGCGATGGCGTCGGCGATCTTGCCGTTCACCATATCCTCGATCGCACGGATCTCGTTGGGAGTGATCTTGCCGAAATGGGGGAAGTCGAACCGCAGCCGTTCCGGTGCCACGAGCGATCCCTGCTGGTGCACGTGCTCGCCGAGCACGCGGCGGAGCGCTTCGTGCAGCAGGTGCGTCGCGGAATGGTTGCGGCGGATGTCGTTGCGCCGCGCCGCATCCACGCGCGCCGTGACCGTCCCTTCGCGGACCGCCTCGGGCGAGCCCTTCACGAACCGTACCTCATGGATGATCTTGCGATCGAGCCGGAGGGCATCCACGACCTCCGCCGTGAAGCCGTCGCCTTCGATGACACCGCTATCATCCACCTGCCCGCCCGATTCGACATAGAAGGGCGTGCGGTCGAGGTAGATGTACTTGCCGCTGAGTATCCTTCCGAGGTGTGCGGGGGTCTCGGTGGTTCCATAGCCGACGAATTCCGTGGGCGGGAGGTCCGCGATCTCGCGGATGAGTGCGGTTGCCACGCCCTGCGACTCCACCTTGCCGGCGTCGCGGGCGCGCGTGCGCTGCTCTTCCATCCGTCCGGTGAATTCGGCGCTGTCCACCTTCAGGCCACGCTCCTCCGCCATCAGCTGGGTGAGGTCGAGAGGGAAGCCGAAGGTGTCGTACAGCTTGAAGGCATCATCGCCCGGGAAGACGGTGGAGGGTCCGATCCGCTCGACGACCGATTCGAAGATCTGAATGCCACGGTCCAGGGTGACGAGGAAGCTCTCTTCCTCTGCTTTGATCGTGCGCTTGATGTGCTCGCGCTTCTCGATGAGTTCGGGGAACACATGGCCCATGGTGTTCGCGACCGTGTCGGTGATCCCGTAGATGCAGGGGTCCTTCATGCCCAGGTTGCGCGCGAATCGTGCGGCGCGGCGCAGGATGCGGCGGAGGACGTAGCCGCGGCCGTCGTTGCCGGGGATCGCGCCATCGGCGATGGCGAAGCTGAGCATGCGGATGTGGTCCGCGATCACGCGCATCGCCACCTGGTCCGCCGGTGCGGTGTACGGACGCCCCGTCGCTTCGCTGATCGCGTTGATGATCGGCATGAACACGTCGGTGTCGTAGTTCGACGATTTCCCCTGGAGCACGGCGGACACCCGCTCGAAGCCCATGCCGGTGTCGACGTGCTTTGCCGGGAGGTTCTCGAGTTCTCCGGAGGGTGTACGGTTGTTCTGGATGAACACGAGGTTCCAGATCTCCATCACGCGCGGGTCGCCGGCGTTCACCAGGGCGCCGCCCGACTTGTCCGCGGTGAGGTCGATGTGGATCTCCGAGCACGGGCCACACGGCCCGGTCTCGCCCATCTCCCAGAAGTTGTCCTTCTTGCCGAACGTGATGATATGCTTCGGGTCGATATCCGTGACCTTTGCCCAGAGCTTGCCGGCCTCGTCGTCGGTCTCGTAGATCGTCGCATACAGGCGCGACTTGTCGAGTCCCCACTCCTTCGTCAGGAGTTCCCATGCCCAGCCGATCGCTTCCTTCTTGTAGTAGTCGCCGAACGACCAGTTGCCCAGCATCTCGAAGAAGGTATGATGATAGGTGTCGCGGCCGACCTCTTCGAGGTCATTGTGCTTCCCGCTCACGCGGATGCACTTCTGCGTGTCCGCGGCACGGACATAGTCCCTCTTGCCGGTGGCAAGGAAGACGTCCTTGAACTGGTTCATGCCTGCATTGGTGAAGAGCAGGGTGGGGTCGCCGTGAGGGATCACCGGTGCGCTGGGAACGATCCGGTGGTCGTGGCGTGCAAAGAAATCAAGGAAACTCTGGCGGATCTCGTCGGCTTTCATCATACCTCGATCTGGGTCATCAGTTGGATCTCTTCAAGGATGCCGCTGACCTGCACGCAGCGCATCATCTCGCCCGAAAACACTATGGCTTTGCCCCGGGTATGGACCTCCCACGCAAGGCCTTCCGCCTTTTCCTGCGAGCAGCGCGTTGCCTTGATGAGCTGGGTGATCACTTCTTCGAACGTATGGACATTGTCGTTGAACAGGACGACCTTTGCAGGATCCTGTGTGGCGACGTCCTCGTCCGACTGCTCGAGTCCAAGTGGTTTGGTGGTCATAGGTTGAATTCGGTTGTATCATCAAAAATATGAAAAAACGGGCAGTTGTGCAATGCATCACTTGCGCGTCGTACACGCACTCCGTATATTATGCCACGTTATTTTCAATACCCAAGCCCACCCTGGAGGACACCACCAATGATCCATGATCTCCCGATGATCGAACGGGTGTACGCCCGTACCCCCGGCCGGGTCCGCGTCGCGCGCCGCCTTGTCGGCCACCCCCTGACGCTCACTGAGAAGATCCTCTATGCGCACTACTGGCGTGCGCCGAAGGACCCTGCCGTCCGCGGGAATTCCTACGTGGATTTCGCCCCCGACCGTGTTGCCATGCAGGATGCAACGGCCCAGATGGCCCTCCTGCAGTTCATGTCGGCAGGGATGCCGTCGGTGGCCGTTCCTTCGACCGTGCATTGTGACCACCTGATCACGGCGCAGACCGGCGCAGAGGCGGATCTGGACCGCGCGCGCACGGAGAATAGCGAGGTCTACGCGTTCCTGGAGAGCGTTTCGGCCCGGCATGGCATCGGATTCTGGAAGCCCGGATCGGGCATCATCCATCAGGTCGTTCTGGAGAATTATGCGTTCCCGGGCGGCATGATGATCGGAACCGATTCGCATACCCCGAATGCCGGCGGGCTGGGCATGATCGCGATCGGTGTGGGTGGTGCGGATGCGGTGGACGTGATGGCGGGGATGGCATGGGAGCTCAAGTTCCCGAAGGTCATCGGGGTGCACCTGAAAGGGACCCTCCATGGCTGGGCGAGCGCGAAGGACGTCATCCTGAAGCTCGCCGGGATCCTGACGGTGAAGGGGGGGCACGGGCGCCATCGTCGAATACTTCGGCGAAGGGACGTCATCCATCTCCGCGACCGGCAAGGGGACCATCTGCAATATGGGCGCCGAGATCGGTGCGACGACATCCGTGTTCCCGTACGACGAACGCATGAGCGCGTACCTCCGCTCCACAGGCCGCGCGAAGGTGGCCTCGCTGGCAGATGGCATCGCGGAGCACCTGCAGGCGGATCCGGAGACCGCCGTGTCGCCGGCTGACTACTATGATCAGGTTATCGAGATCGACCTGTCGGATCTCGAGCCGATGATCAACGGCCCGTTCACCCCGGACCGCGCCTGGAAGCTGTCGGAGTTCGCGCAGGCGGTCCGCACGAACAACTTCCCCGAGGAACTCAAGGTCGCCCTGATCGGCAGTTGCACGAATTCGAGCTATGAGGACATCGAGCGTTCGACCAGTATCGCCCGCCAGGCACTGGAGCACGGACTGAAGGCGCGGTCGGAGTTCACGATCACGCCCGGGTCGGAGCAGGTGCGTGCTACGATCGAACGCGACGGCCACCTGGATGTGCTGACGCGGATCGGCGGCAGCGTGCTCGCGAATGCCTGCGGCCCGTGCATCGGTCAGTGGAAGCGAGGCGACGTCGCGAAAGGTGTCCGCAATTCCATCATCACCTCCTTCAACAGGAACTTTGCGGCACGGAACGATGCCAACCCGGAGACGCATGCATTCGTTGCGAGCCCGGAGATCGTCACGGCACTCGCGCTCGCCGGACGGATCACGTTCAACCCCGTGACGGATGAACTCGATACACCGAACGGCGGCAAAGTGAAGCTTGCGCCGCCGAACGGCGCGGAACTGCCCGCGAACGGTTTTGCCTCCGGCGCAGCGGGGTACGTGGCGCCGGCGGCGGATGGATCGAAGATCAGCGTGCACATCGCGCCGACCAGCGATCGATTGCAGGCGCTGTCCGCGTTCCCGGCATGGGACGGCAAGGACATCGCCGGGCTTCCCGTGCTCGTGAAGGCAAAGGGGAAGTGCACCACCGACCACATCTCGCCTGCGGGCAAGTGGCTGAAGTTCCGCGGGCATCTGGACAATATCTCGAACAACATGTTCAGCGGCGCGGTCAACGCGTTCACAGGTGCCGCGGGCACCGGCAAGAACATCCTCTCCGGCGAGACCAAGGAGTATCCGGCCGTTGCGCGTGACTACAAGGCTGCGGGACTCGGTTGGGTGGTCGTGGGCGACGAGAACTATGGCGAAGGTTCGAGCCGTGAACACGCGGCGATGGAGCCGCGCTGGCTCGGCGGCCGCGCGATCATCGTGAAGAGTTTCGCTCGCATCCATGAGACCAACCTGAAGAAGCAGGGGATGCTGCCCCTGACGTTCGCCAACCCGGCGGATTACGACAAAGTGCGCGAGGATGATCGGGTGTCGATCACGGGGCTCACGTCGTTCACCCCCGGTGTGCCGCTCACGCTGGTATTGAAGCATAGCGATGGGACCATCGACACCTGTGTGTTGAACCATACGTTCAATGAGAACCAGATCGGATGGTTCAAGGCCGGCAGCGCGCTGAATCTGATCGCACAAGGCTCCTCGAAGGTCCGGGTACGGATCCAGAAAGTGATCCCTGCCGCCACGGTACAGGGCACGAAGAAGGGGAAGGCGAAGGCCCGGCCCGCAAAGAAGAGCAAAGCCAGCCCTGCGAAGAAGGCAAAGCCAAGCCTGTGAAGAAGAAGAGCAAAGCGAAGCCTGTGAAGAAGAGCAAAGCAAAGCCTGTAAAGAAGAGCAAGGCCAGGTTGGTGAAGAACGTCAAGGTCAAGGCCGCAACGAAGGCCAAGAAGGCGAAGACGTCAAAAAAGGCGAAGGCCGTCAAACGGCCTTAGTATTTGCTGGAACCCGTTGACGCATGGAAATGTTCCTAAGAGTAGAGCACTTGCATCCACTCAAAGGAATGTTTCCATGCGCTACGATCCACAAATGATCCAGCCGTACCGGGACGAACTCACACGCCTCGGGTTCAAAGAACTCAAGACCGTTGAGGAGGTCGACCGGTCCCTCCTCGAAGGAAAGGGGACCAACCTCCTCGTGATCAATTCGGTGTGCGGGTGCGCGGCCGGCAAGGCACGTCCCGCCATCGGCCTTGCACTGCAGAAAGCTGCTGCCCGTCCGAATGTACTAAGCACGGTGTTCGCCGGGGGTGACATCGAGTCCACCGCACGTGTGCGCGAACACCTCGGCCAGATCCCGCCGTCCTCCCCGTCGATGGCACTCTGGAAAGACGGAAAACTTGTCGAATTCATCCCCCGCTATCTCATCGAAAGCCGTGACGCCGGTACGATCGCCGCGCATTTGACGCAGATGTTCGAAGAGCACTGCGGACAACCTGCACCGGCAGGGAAGTGAACAGTCCATCCTCCAGCCAGACCGCCCGATGACACTCGCTGCGATCCTCGTGTATCCGATCAAGTCGCTGGACCCGGTCAGGGTCCCATCGGCGCGTATCACCGAAGGCGGGATCCTGGAGTTCGATCGGGTGTGGGCGCTGCGAGGGTCGGATGGGCGAGCCGTGCGCGGGAAGAACTGCGAAGCCATCCATCAGGTCCGTGCGCGGTTCATACTCCCGGGCAATTATGTTACGTTGACGTGGGCCTGGGAGAAGGACGAGTACACGTTCCGGCTCGGCGAAGAGGATGAGGCGATCGCAGGGTGGTTCGAACGCCGCCTCGGGCAACCGGTTCGTCTTGCGGCCGATCCCGTGAAGGGGTTTCCCGATGACACCGACGCCTATGGGCCGACGGTCATCAGTGATGCCACGCTCGATACGGTTGCCGGCTGGTTCCCGGGGATATCCCGGGATGAGGTCCTCCGGCGGTTCAGGCCGAACCTCATTGTCACCGATGTGCCGCCGTTCTGGGAGGACATGCTGTATGCCGCAACGGGGAGCGTCCGGTTCCGGATCGGAGATGTGGAGATGAACGGACAGAATCCGTGTGCGCGCTGCGTGGTTCCGACACGTGAACCGTTGAGCGGCGACCCATATCCGGATTTCATGAAGACCTTCATCGAGCGGCGGCGGGAAACACTTCCTCCCTGGGCCGCACCGTCCCGGTTCGATCACTTCTACCGGCTGTCAGTGAATACGACCATCGGCATGGGCGAGGCAGGCAAGAACCTGCGTGTGGGAGATGCGGTCGCGATCATGTGAGCGGCAACAGTGAGGCCGGACCTCGTGTCCGGCCTCGCCGTTGCTCCTTCGGTTCAATGCCCGGCGGTTCCTTCCGCCGGCAAGCCTTCGAGGCCATACTTCTCCGAGATGTCCAGCGGCGGCATCCCTCCACCGAAGGGCTTCGCGTCCCTCACGTACCAATCATACCAGTCGAGCGTCCGGAACAAGACATCCCGGCGTCCCGGTTGACGTGCGTTGCCATGCTGCTCGCCGGGGTACTGGATGAGCCGCACTGCAGGATGATCGTTCATCTTCATCCGCCGGAAGAGTTCCACGCTTTGTGTCGGGGGAACGCGCGGGTCGTCGGCCCCCCCGCAGATCAGCGTTGCCGTTGAACTCTGCTTTGCCCAGAACACCGGACTCCGTTTCAGCGCCAGGTCCCACATCTCTTCCAGAGGCTTTCCGGAGTGCACGAATAGTTCTTCATAGGCGATGTCCGTTGTGCTGTTGCGGCTGATCAGGTCGCTGACCCCGACGAACATCACCACCGCGCGGACGTAGCGTGTGTAGTAGGTCGCGAACCATGCGGCGGCGTAACCGCCATACGACCCTCCGCCGAGCCCGACCCGTTCACGGTCGGCGATCCCCTCCGACGCAAGATGGTCGATACCGTCCGCGATGTCGTCGAACTCACGTCCCGCCGGGTCGCCGAGCCCCGAAGCTGCGAACTCCACGCCGTAGCCCGTGCCCGACCGGTAATTCGGGTAGAAGACCGCGTAGCCTTTCCCTGCGAAGACCTGTCCCGGTTCGCCATACGACGTGAGCCACGAATTCGACCAGTGATACTCCGGCCCGCCATGGACCACGACGATGAGAGGGTACTTTTTCCCTTTCTCGTATCCCACGGGCGTGATGAGCAGGCCTTCCAGCGGCACACCGTCGCGCGACGCATAGTGAACTACCGATTGTGTCCCGAGTTCGGTCTTGCTCAATGAAGGGTTGAGTGTGGTGATCCGTTCTACAGGACCTCCCGGCACCCAGACGTAGATCGGACCACCCCGGATGCCAGGTCCACAACATAGCCATGGCTGACCTGATTGTCGCTGCGCCGCGCGGCAGCAGCAACGGCCAGCTTCGACCCATCAGGGCTGAAGGCATAGGGGCCGAGCTTTCCGGCGGGCGTGTAGATCACGGTGCTGGTGGTATCCGTGAGCGACATCCGGTAGATCTTCTGGAACATGTAGCTCTCATCGATAAGGTTGCGCGGGGAAGCGCCTACGGCCGCGGATTTCCCGTCCGGTGCGAACTCGAACGACCAGACATTCAGGCCCCGGGAGACGGGGCGGGGCGATCCGGCACCGCCGAGGTCGGTGACGAACAGCGTACGTGGGCGGAGGTTCTCTTCGTAGGTGATGAATCCATATCCCTTTGACTCCAGCGCGCGGGTGCGTGCGGAACGGGGGAGCTCTGCGATATAGCCCACCATCGTTCCGGAGGGGTGCCAGCGGAAGGAGAGGACACCCGTCTCGGCGTGGGTCGCCTGCTGGGCCTCGCCGCCGTCGATGCGGATGGTCCACACCTGGGGTTGTGCTTTGTCCCCGCGCTTCATGATGCATGCGATCGTCTTGCTATCCGGGTTCCACGCCGGGGATCCGATCTTCACCTTCCCTGTGATGTATCCTCTGCTCTCCCTGGATTCCCTGAAGTAGACATGGAGTTCCGCATAGGATGCTCCCGCTTCATCATTGGCTTGCCGGGGGATGTCGATCGTGTAGGCGATCATGTTTCCATTGGGGCTGAGCACTGCGGTGCCAACCTGCTTCAATCCAAGCAACGCTTCAGCGGTAAGGACGTCCGCCCGGCTGATGATCGGTGCAACGAAAAGGAGGAATGTGAGGAGTGTGCGGGCCCTATGCATGGCTTGCTGTCCTGATGGTTAACTGATGTGAATACAACACGTTGAACGGTCTTACATCACCCGCTTTCGTGTGTTCATCCGGTGGATGGCCCAGGAAGCTGTGATGATCGCGCAAG
This sequence comes from Ignavibacteriota bacterium, assembly GCA_016707525.1. Classification (NCBI taxonomy): domain Bacteria; kingdom Pseudomonadati; phylum Ignavibacteriota; species Ignavibacteriota bacterium. Next base: position 815,911 of record JADJHP010000001.1, on the reverse strand, counting down.
AGGGGGCAAGTATTCTGTTCGCAATTCCCAGAAGGGGGGTGCCCGGTCCCGCGAGTGCAAGGAAGAGGAAGCGGAATCCCGCCGCGAACGCGATGAACGTTGCCATGGCGATCGCGACATGCAGGATTTTTGTCCAGAGGCCCGCCCCCCGGGGCGGATCCGGGAGCACGCGCTCTGACCATGCCTGTCCGAGGTTGACGCCGAGGAGCATGGCCGCTTCATCCGCTGCCGCGCCGGGGAAAGCAACGAGGCAGAGCACCGGTAAGGCGAAGAGGGCGATGGTATTGAGAATGCGGATGAAGGCGATAGGCCGGGCTGTTGGTGCATCCCGTTGGATCATGACCACCACGAACACTGCCAGAAGCCCGAGTGCCACGCCGCCGAGAACATCAGCGAGGAAATGTCTCCCGAGATACATGCGCGAGAGGGGCATGAGGGCGACCAACGACCCGGCGGCAAAGAGCAGCCACGGTTTCCGCCAGAAGATCGCGGCGGAGCCGCTCACCGCAACCGTTGTGCTGCAGTGGCCGGATGGGAACCCGAAGGAGATGTGCGGCAGGGCCCGGAAATAGGCGACGACGTCTGGCGGCAGCAGTTCGAGGAACCCGGCGGCGCCGCGCCCGGTGTACGGTGTGGGAAGATCCCGTTCCCCTGTGATGTCACGCACGAGCGCATCGACGTCCACGGGACGGGGGAGTGCGAAGGCAGTTTTGAGGACCGAGGTCACGATCGCCGTCCAGAGAAGCACCTGCGTCAGCAGAAAGCCGCGTTTCCGTTCGACGCCGAAGATCACGGCCAGCATGACGAACGCGAGGAATTCCTCTTCGCCGAGGATACTCACCACCCGCATCAGAAGGTCAAGGAACGGTGTGCTGAAGGATTGCAGCCACCGGTGGATTTCTGTCTGGAACATGATTGGAACATACGACATTTTCACCAGAGTGCCAAGCGGGTGGCCGGACAGCACCACCCATGCTTGTTTGTCCTTCTGGATGTCCGTACATTGTCAACCCCAGAATGCAGGAGGATGGTGGTGGTCGTTGCATTGATCGGTCTGTTGCTCTCCCTTGGCAGTGATCCGCTGGCCGCGATGAACCGTGGCGACGCCGCATTCCAACGTATCGCGTATACGGAAGCCGCCGACTCGTATCGGGCCGGACTGGCAACGGCGCCGGACGATCGGCAGCTGCTCTGGCGGCTTGCCCGGGTCGCGGTGTGCATGGGAGAGGTTGAGGAGGATCCGGTAAAGCGGAGGTCCCTCCTGGCGCAAGGGGAAGAGGCCGCACGGCGCTGCATCCGGATCGATTCAACGATGACCGAGGGGTACACATGGCTTGCGGGTGCTCTCGGATATCAGGCACTCGACGAGGGGATGTCGGAGCAGGTGCGCATTTCTCAGGAGCTCGTCAGTGCCACCGATGCGGCGGTCAGGCTGGACCCAATGAATGATGCCGCCTGGTCGATCCGCGGTTCGTTCTTCCGTGCGCTCGGGAACGTTGGTTGGATGAAACGCCAGCTTGCGGCCATCCTTCTCGGGACGATCCCGGAGGGTGGCTTCGCGGAGGCGGAAGAGGCGCTGAAGACCGCGATCCGTTTAGCCCCGGATATCATGCGTCACCGGTATGAACTCGGTGTCCTGTACCTCGACCAGGGCCGCAAGGACGAGGCCCGTCAGCAGTTGCGGGATGCTGCGGCGTTGGAGATCCGAACGGCGATCGACCGGCCGCGGCGCGAGAAAGCGTTGAAGCTCGTCCGTGAGATCGGGGAGGGTGACTAGATGGTCACGGTGAAGGATGTGCGCTGGCTGCGCGGGTGGTTCAGAGCATTTGTTGCCGGGTACATGACGGGGGATGCCGACCTGCGGCGCAACATGCGCCTGAAGGAAAGCCACACCGCCCGGGTGTGCCGGGAAGCCCTGGCCATTGCGCGGGGCCTCGGCCTTGATGCCGCCTCACTTCGCATGATCGAAACGATCGTTCTGCTGCACGATGTCGGCCGGTTCGAACAGTACCGCCGCCACCGGACATTCTCCGACGCACAGTCGGAAAACCATGCGAAGCTTACCCTCGCCATTCTCCGGAAACGGGCCGTGCTCGAGAGGTTCACGCCGCATGACCGGAGCATCATCCGCCGCGCCATCGCCTATCACAACCTTCCGCAGATCCCTCCGGGCGTCAAGAACGCCGAGGTGTTGTTGTTCTCACGGCTGATGCGTGATGCGGACAAGCTGGACATCCTCCGACTGGTGATCCATTACTACAATGCGCATCCCGAGAAGAAGAATCATGCGATAGCGGTCGGATTGCAGGAAGCGCAGGACTTCACGCCGGAGGTCCTTGCGGACCTTTTGCAGGGGAGGATCGTGCGGAGTGCGCATCTGCGGAATCAGAACGACTTCAAACTCCTGCAGATGGGCTGGGTGTACGACGTGAACTTCGTGCCGACACTGCGGTCGATGAAGCGGAGGAAGTATCTGGAGAAGCTGCGTGCAGCGATGCCGGATGCCCCTGAAGCGGACGCGGCATATGCCACAGTGTCCGCCGTGCTTGCACGCCGCATCCGTGAGGAAGCGTAACGCGTCAGCGCATCAGAACCAACTTGCGCGCAAAGGTCATCGGTTCGCCACCCGCCATCGGCACCACGGTGAGACGGGCGATATACATGCTTGAACTCACTGCCGTTCCCGCCTGATTGGATGCATCCCATACCGCCGTATGCGTGCCCGCCGCGAAGTCCGCATCGGCGACCACGGCGATCTCCTGCCCCAGGACGTTGAAGATGGCCAGCCGGACACGGGCGGCCGATGCCAGCGTGAACGGGAGCGAGGTCGTCGGATTGAACGGATTCGGGTAGTTCTGCGCCAGTCCGAATGACTGCGGTGTTGACGCGTTGTCGTCGACGCCGGTCGCGGAACCTTCGGCCACCGACGGATCGATGAAGTGCTTCACGCTGCCCAGCCAGTAGACGAGGGTCGCGATGTGAGCGCCATTGTACAGGTCACGGTCGGCCTGGAGCATCGCCTGTGCCGCATCCACTCCCGTTGCACCATCGCCAAGATAGAAGAGGCTCTTCAGAACCAGCCGGTCCGTCACGTCGCGGCCGAGGTCGTTCCAGATCGACATCAATGCGGAGGACCAGATCTGTCCGGCGGAGTGCGCGGAGAGCGTGCCAAAGGGGTACGCGCGCGCGTCGTTCAGCTTGCGGCCGCCCCAGAACTCATTGTGTCCATCCCACTTGTACACCCAGTTGAACTGTGCATCGGTGGCCATCCACTTGCCCGTGGAGCGGGAGAACGAGGCGGCCCAGTAATCCGCGTATCCTTCGCCGAGAGCCGCGCACTCACCGCCACCCCAGGTGGGAGCGAATGCGTACTGGATCGCGTGGCCGTATTCATGCCAGATCACGTCTGCGTCTTCGGCATCGTCCACACCGCCCGTGCCGAAGGAAAGCCAGTTGCCCGTCGGGCTGTAATGCGAATTGTCCTGTCCCTGGAATCCATGAGGATCCACGCGGATCGACGCGAGGCGGTCCGATGCGAACCCGAGCTCCAGGAGGCGGTTATACGAGGTCGTGACGTGGTAGAACGTGTTCACGGCTTCAAAACCCTGCTGTGAGCGTGTGAACACAAAGCCATCCGGCGTGGCCGCCGAGAACATGGAGTCGATCGGCATCTCGATGTCTGCGAGCGTGCAGTACGGCCCCTGCAGGACGAATGCGCCGTCGGTGTAGGTCACGGAGTCGAGCGTGACCACCGAGCGGTACGCGTTGAGTGAATCAGAATCGGCGTCACTGGCGTCGACGAAGCCCTTCGAGCCATACGCCTGGCGTGACGAACTCAGCGGATCGCTCACGTAGGCCATTCCGGTGCCGCGCACGCGCTGACCTTCCGTATACTTGACGAACATGTCCTTCTGCTCGAGCAGGGCACCGGAAACCGCGTCCAGGATGAGCTGCCAGTCGCCCGCAGGCTCTTCGCGCGTGAGGTTCACACGGTATGCAAGATGATCGCTGCCGTCCGCCGCACGATAGACCACCAGCGACGCGGCGTCGGGTGTGCCGATCGCCCGGTCACCGGTCGTGAGGATGGTGCGTGCACGATCGACCGCACCCTGCGCATCGAACTGCGGAGCGATGGCGACCTCGATGTCGGCGATCGTCGAATTGCTGACCATGGTCACCTGGTGCGCGGCGTTGGTGGCGATGACCACGCCGGCGCCGTGCACAGGGATCCCGCGGTGCATCTGGGCCATGCGCACATGGGCGCCGCCCGGTGCCACGATCGTCTGCTCTGCGCCAAGGGTGACGGTGTTCATGCCGAGTTCGGCGGCATGGGCGGCAACGAACGACCGCGCTGCGCTGGCAGCGGTGCTCGACTTCGCAAGGCTCTGCACATTATAGAAGGAACGGACGGTACCGCGGGCGTCGGTCTTCGCGGAAGCTGTGTAGTGCATCGTGCTTCCGTCACCGGCGTAGGCGCTGCCGGCGCACAACGACACCAGTGCGATCACCAGTGCAGAGTGTGCCAAGCGGGTCGTCGTTCTGTTCGTGTGCATGAGTTCTGTTCTTGTGTTGGTGCGTGTCGCTGTTCCCGATGATCAGACTCGGTCCTCAGGAGAGGGAGAGTGGCGTCTGATCGTGCACTAATATAACGCTGGAACAGGGGGAAACGTCGTGCGTGCCGTCACATTTTGTAGAAATGACATAGGTGACGCTGTCATTTCTGCACAAGGGGCCGCAGAAGTGGGTATGATGTGACTACATCGGTGAATCGGGGTTTATCGGCGGACAAGGCCCATTTCACCCAACCGGAGCGGCTGGAACCCGATCGCCCGTGCCGGAGAGTTCTCCGGGATGGTCACGCTGCGCCGCTCCGGATCGAAGATCACAGGCGGTGACGTGACGAATGTATTGCCCGGGAATTCCTCCTCGCACCGCCGGTCGCCGGAGGGAATGGCGAGGAATCCTTCCTTCGTGTCGATGTCCAGATAGTACGGGTCCCATCCCTGCTGGCCGTCCGCACGCCTGCGGAGGACGAGCGGGTCGCCGATGAGGTTGTTCCTGATCGTCGAGACCGACTTGTTGAAGGCGAGATAATCGTAGATGTCCATCCATCTCCCGCCCCAGGAGATATTACGCTCGATGCGATTGTTCATCGGGAGCTGCTGGGTGGGGCCGGGGAGTGTCGCGAGCGCCGGATAGCGGGAGATATACGGCGGCTGGTCGTGCCGTACCTCTTTGAGACCGTCGAAGAGCACCGTGATCGTACCGTCGAAGTAGTACCCGGCCCAGCTCAACCCCCGCGCATCGAGATGCAGGGAAGGTGAGCATGCGACATAGAGATTGTTCTCAACGATGTTGTCGCGTCCGCCACCGATGAGCGTCGCACGGCCGGCCTTGTAGAACACATTGCCCGTCACGGTGAACCCGCTCGCCCAATCATCCATGTACATGCCCATCACGCCATGCAGCCCGGGGCCCTGCAGGTCATGGAAGTAGTTGTCGGTGACCCTGTTGCCCAGCCATGTCCAGTTGCGTCCCGTGTGGATCGCACCCGCATCGCCCGATTCCTTCATCACGCTATGGATCTCTGACAGTGTCACGGTATGATCGTTGCCTTTGATGTACACTGCTTCGAACGGCGCGTTGTGGATAAGGCAATGTTCCATCGTGTTGCCCACGCCATCGAGGATCACGCCGTACGATCCTGTCCGGAGCCAGGTGCTGTAATGATGCACCGCGGTGTTGAACACGCGATGGCCGCCGGGAGAAAGCGTGTGCCGGTCGCCGCCCGTCAGGAGGACCCCGCCGCGCGCAACATCCGTCACTTCCGAGTTGCGGACCTCATGCCTGGTTCCGCCGGCGACCACGACGGCATCACCGCCCAGATGACGGAACATACATCCGTCCACGCCAATGTCATTGCCACCACTGATGCTGATCCCCGTGCCGCGGGAGTTCTCAAAGGTGATGCCGCGGAAGCGGATGTGGGAAGCGTTCTCGCATGTGACGAGTGGGGATTCGAGCAGAGAGACCTCGGCCCGCTTCACGTCTCCCGCGCCGGATGGATACAGGAAGAGGATCCCGCGCGTCCGGTCGACGTACCATTCGCCGGGCGTATCAAGTTCCTCGAGGATGTTCAGAAAGTAGTACCTCTGGTTCCTGGTATATCCGTAGTGATGATGCGGCGTGGCTATCGTGATCTCCCGCCGCGCCGTGTCGATCCGCTCCACCTTCTGGAACGAATCGCTCCAATCCCAGGTCCAGTATCCATGCATGAAGATGTCGGGAGCAGGCGCCCAGCGCGACGGACGGTCTTCTCCATACGTGATCCTGCCGAAGTGTTTGCCGACCGGTACACCATGGAATCGCTTTTCGCGCTCGAGCCCGGCGTTGTACATCGTGTCGCCCGATTGCGGGATGTCCGCAATGTGCAGCCAGCGATCATTGGGCCAGCGCGCAAGCTGCATTCTGGTGCCGTCAACGAAGAGTTCCATCCCCGGATTGCCACGGGGTGCGATGGTGCCGTAGTTGCGTATGCCGGCGGCGCGAAGGTCGAGCTGCAGGATGTTCGGCAGGATGGATGGTGCGATGCGCGCCCGGGCGGTGCTGTCGGTGAGCGCGGTGAACCCTGTCACGGCCGGACCGCCGGTGATCCTGACCGGTTCTCCCTGAAAGGCGGCCCAGAGCTGCGGCATCCGTTCCGAGCCGCTGTCGGACTCCCGGAAGGCGAGCGATGAATCAAGAACGTAGGTGCCACCGCGGAGATAGACCGTCACGGTGTCCGATGCCGGCGTGATGGTCTTCATGATCCGGCGTACCATGGCGCGGGCGCGATGAACGGTTGCAAGCGGCCCATCGGTACGCATCGGGTTTGGCGAGGGGAGCCGTCCGGACCATTGGTCATTCCCCGCCGGCGAGATGTACAGGGTCGTGGAAGGCGAGCGAAGCTCGGCCCCATGCAACGGGAGCACGCACAGGATGACGATGAAAAGGGTCAGAGTTCTCATGGCTCTTCGCTGGATGGTCCATGGATGTCCGGGAACGGGAAACCGTGCCGGAGCCGGGTGAACGGCCGCCGTGGTGAAAGGCGCACCGCTCGCAGGACGACACGAGGTGCGTCATTGCATTCGGGAATGAAGGAAGGTACTCAGTCGGCACGAGAATTCCAACTTTTGCTCATCCGGAGCGATTGTTGTATATTCCGATATGAATACCGTACGCTCCCTGATCACGGCATTGGAACTCCAACCCCATCCCGAAGGCGGATGGTACAGAGGGTTTTCGATCCCCGCGCCCGGCTCCCGACCCCCCCGAGCCTTCTGATTTCGCCCACTTCTGGGAGAGGACCCCGCGAGCCCTCCCCGCCCGCGCGCGCCCCCGGCCCCCGGCGGGCCCGCCCCCCGCCGGGCGGGCCGCCCCCCCGGGGGGGGGGGCCCCCCCCCCCGGCGGGCCGCGCGGGGGGGCCCGCGGCCCGGCCCCCCCCGGGCGCCCGGGGGGCGCGCCCGCCCCCCCCCCCGGCCGGGGGGGGCCGGGGGCGCGGCGGGCCCGCCCGGCGGCCCGCCGGCGGGGGGGGCCGGGGGGCCCGCCCCCCGCCCCCGCCCCCCCCCGCGCGCCCCCCCCCCCGGCCCCGCGGGGCCGGCGGCCGCGCCGCCCCCCGGCCCCCCCCCCCCCCGCGCGCGGGCCCCCCCCCCGGGGGGGGGCCGGGGGGGGCCCCGGGGCGGGGGCCCCCCGCGCGCGGCGGCCCCCCGCCCCCCCCCCCGCCCCCCCCCCCCCCCGCCCCCCCCCCCCCCCCCCCCCGGGCGCCCGGCCCCCCGCCCCGGGGGGGCCCCCCCCCCTCCCGGGGCGCCCGGGCCCCCCCCCCCCCCGGGCCCCCGCCCCCCCCCCCCCCCCCCCCCCCCCCCCCCCCCCCCCCCCCGCCCCCCCCCCCCCCCCCCCCGCCCGGGCGGCGAGCGCACAGACGCTGGAGAAGATCGCGTGGCTTCGCAAGGGCGGCCTCTGAGGGCCGCCCTCGCGTCGCCCTGCGTGTGCTACTTGAGCATCTGTTCGGTCGCGAGTGCCCTCACGACCTTCAGCGCGATCTCCGCGCCGACGCGTTCCTGTGCCTCTCTCGTGGATCCGCCGATGTGCGGTGACACGCTCACGCGGGGGTGATTGATGAGCGCACGTTCCTCTTCCGTGGGCGGTTCGTGCTCGAACACATCAAGCGCCGCGCCGGCCACTTTGCCGCTTTCCAGCGCTGCCAGCAGCGCCTTCTGATCGATGATCCCGCCGCGTGCGCAGTTCACGATCACCACGCCCGGCTTCATCATCTCGAATTCCTTCGCACCGATCATCGGCCCCTTCTTCTTGTCGAAGGGGAGGTGCAGCGTGATGAAGTCGGCGCGGGTCAGCAGCTTCTCGAGGGTCGTGATCTCCACGATGAAATCCATCGGCGAGAAGGGCGGATCGTAGGCGAGCACGTGCATGCCGAAGCCCAGTGCGCGGCGTGCGACCTCCTTGCCGATGTTACCGAGGCCGAGGATACCGAGGGTCTTGTTGTACAGTTCGATCCCGCCGCCGAATTCCTTCTTCGGCCACTTGCCGGCGCGCATCTCCATGGTGCTGAGATGGAGGAACCGGCTTACCGCCAGCATGTGCGCGAGGGCCATCTCGGCGACCGATATCGCGGATGCGCCGGGGGTATTGAGGACCGTGATATTGGCTGCGGCGGCCGCGGCCGCGTCGATGTTGTCCAGGCCGACCCCGCCACGGGCGATGACCCTGAGATTCCTGCCTGCCGCGATGACTTCCTTGGTGACCTTGGTGGCCGAGCGGACGAGGATGGCATCGTAGTCGCCGATCCGCTGCAACAACTCTTCCGGCGTGAGCTTCACGTTGTCGACGTGCAGCCCCGCATCCGTGAGGATCTTTGCTCCGTCAGGGGAGATGCCGTCTGAAATGAGGACCTTCATGGGAGACTCCGGTGGCGTTATGGATATGAACCGCAGGTGGAATGTCTCAAGATACCCAAACCACAATCAAGCCGCAACTCTGCCCTCCCGGACCGTCCGCTCTGTTCTCAAGAAATCAGCTCCAACGTTGTATTGATTCTCTGGATGCGTTTGGCTAGGTTGAACGTCAACAGAGTCCCATCCCTCCGTTCAGACAAGGAGCCATCATGCGATACATCCTCCCACGCTGTACGTACATCGTTGCGCTCACCCTGCTGCTGGTGCAGGGAGCCGTTGCTGCCGATACCACGCCGGTCTTCTTCCGGGATGCGGACCGCGCGCGGTTCCACGAGCTCTACATGCATCACCCGGCCTTTGCCGATCTCCGTAAGCAGATGGACACCGTTGACCGGGTACGCGAACGCGCATTCCTGCGCGGGGGTGTCAGGTACAATGACCATCTCTACGACATCGAGCGCATCGGCACACTTGCCCAGCGGATGGCATTGGTGTATCTCTTCACCGGCGATGGAGACGCCGCCGACCTGGCGGCCGAGTGCGTGTCGACGCTGATGAAGTTCCCGAAGTGGGACTACTTCCTGGAAGGCGGCACGGAGGTCATCGGGCTGCAGCGCGCACCCAACTCCGCCCTGGCTGTCGCGATGGTGGTGGAATCACTCGGGGACAGGGTCCCGCGCACAACACGAACCGAATGGTTGAAGACCATGGCGGCCCGGGGAACCGAGCCCTCCTTCCGCGCTGTGTACGGGATGCGGTATCCTGACCGCGTGAAGGGGTGGACGATGGACACGGCGAGCACGTATTTCGAGCACCGTCCTCTCGAACGGGTCACGTCCCTCGCTCGCTGGCCCATCATCCTGAATACGATCAACCTCAAGGCCATTCCTGCATCCGTCCTCGCGCTCAGTGCACTCGTGTACAGGAAGCATCTCGGGCCCGATGCCAATACCGAGCGCTGGCTCGAGCAGGCGGTGTACAGTGTCGGGACGTTCCGGGACATCTATGCGCGGGACGGATCGTACAACGAAGGTGTGTCGTATGCCCACTACACGACCCTGCACCTCATCCAGGCGGTGGAGGCGCTCAAGCTCGCAGGCGTCGCGGACCTTACCGATCTGCTGAACTGGCAGGGATATCAGGACTATCTCCTTGGAATGTCGCTTCCCGCGAAGGACGACCCGACGGCATCCGTGAACTTCGGCGATGCAAGCACCGGTGGCCATGCATCGGTGTCCTACTGGATCGCGCGACAAACGCGCGATGGTGTCGCTCAATGGTTCGGCTCGACGATGGCTGTCTCCCATGATGCGTGGTCGGTGCTGTACTATGATTCGACCGTCCAGGCGACCCCGCCGGTGGCCGGCACGCGGCTCTGGCACTCGGACCTTGACTGGATCGTCGGACGGACAGGATACGGACCGGACGATCTGGTCGTGGCGATGAGGAGCGGACCGCCATTCAATCATGAGCACGCCGACCGGAACGGGATCATCGTCAAAGCCTTCGGTGAACGGCTTGTGACCGATCCCATGCGGCCGCCGTACGCGCGTCTGGATTCCTCCTGGAAGATGAGGCTCACGCCGGGACACAGCGCCGCGCTCGTGGATGGGCAGGGGCATCAGTATGTGAGCGGCATTGACGGCACGAACGCCTCCGAAGCGCACGCCTCGCTCATACGCCACGGCGAACGCGACGGGTACTTCTTCTGGACGAGCGATGCGACACCGGCGTACCGGCTGGTGTTGCCCGACGTGGCCTTGATCACGCGCACGGTGATCACCATGACACGTCTCCCGGCGGTGATCGTGATCGACAAGCTCGTGAAGAAGACGACCCCATCAACATTGCAGGCACGCTTCTATGCGTACAACAATGATGGGAAGGGGAGTGTCGCAACATCCGAGGAGGGCTTCTCCATTACCCGGCCGCATGCGTCACTCCGCGGGCTGGCGATCGGCGGGACCGGTGTGAGTGTTCGCACCGCCGTGCCGGACATCCCCGCGGCGAAGGCGGCGATGTGGCCGTTCATCGAGGCGTCGACGGCACGTAGCGCGAAGGAGTCGTTCCTCGTGTCGGTGCTTGAGCCCGTGCGGGGCGGCGCGCGCGGAACGGCGACGGTGACGCATGAGAATGGCATCTACACCGTGGTCTTCCCGCGCGGCGGTGTCCCGGTGACCGTCCGGATCCAGGATGCGGGGCGCGTACCCGTTTTCGAAGTGCGGTGAGGCACGGGGGCCAGGGAGCAAAGAATCCGACGATCGGGCGATCGCGCCTGGCGCCGTTCTCTTTGCTCCTTTGCTTCCTTTTTCATAACTTCAAAAGAAATACACCCCACACCGTCACACCGTCCCCATGACCTCCAAAGAACGCGTCAAACTCGCCTTTGCTCACGAAATCCCGGATCGCGTACCGATCGACTACCTCGCCAATCCTGGCATCGATGCCCGTCTGAAAGCGCACTATGGCCTGGCGGCGAACGACGACGAAGGCCTGCGCCGCACGCTCGGCGTGGATTTCCGCGAGATCGTTCCGGCGTACATCGGACCAACCCTGCATGCCCCGGTGGAAGGCCGCATGATCGACCTCTGGGGGATCCATACGCGTTGGGTGGAGCATGAGAGCGGCGGGTACTGGGACTATTGCGACTTTCCGTTGAAAGACGCCGACGTTGAGGCGGTGAACGCCTGGCCGATGCCGTCGCCGGACGACTTCGATTATTCCGCCATCCCGGCAATGTGCAAAGCGATGGAAGGGTACTGTCTGATGGTCGGCAACCCCGGTGCCGGGGACATGATCAACACCGCCGGGATGATCCGTGGTGTGGAGCAGGTGCTTGTGGATCTCATGACCGATGATGAGGCCTGCCTACGCTTCATGACGCGGAAGAACGAAGTGCAACTGGCGATGCTCGAGCGTGCCCTGGAGGCAGCGAAGGGGGCGATCGACATCCTCTGGCTGGGTGAAGATCTCGGCACGCAACGGGGGCCGATGATCGGGCTGGACCTCTTCCGGAAGCATGTCCGTCCGCAACATCAGCGCTTCTCCGATCTTGCGCGGCATTTCGGCATACCCGTGATGATCCATTCCTGTGGCTCGAGCAGCTGGGCGTTCGATGATTTTCTCGAGATGGGGATCACCATTGCGGACACGCTGCAGCCGGAGGCGAAGGACATGGCGCCGGCCTATCTCAAGCAGCGCTATGGCGACCGGATGTCCTTCCACGGGTGCATTTCAACGGCCGGCGTGGTGGCGCGTGGAACGAAGGAAGAAACGGTGACGATGGTGAAGGAAACGCTCGAGATCATGATGCCCGGCGGAGGCTATGCGCTGTCGCCCACGCACATGCTGCAGGACAACTCGCCGACGGAGAATGTTGTTGCGCTGTATGATACTGCGAAGAAGTACGGAATCTACTAATTGCTCATTGCCTGTTCAATTCAGATATCTGAATTCAGATATCTGATATCTGAATTTCCTGGGAGGCTTTGCCATGCACATAGGAGTGCCTCGTGAGATCCGGGCCGACGAATATCGCGTTGGCCTGACCCCCGCCGGAGTGGAATTGTTGACCCACGGCGGGCATACGTGCTATGTGGAACGTGAGGCAGGGCTGGGTGCGGGTTTTTCGGACCTCGACTATGAACGCGCGGGGGCGCGCATCGTCTATTCTCCCTCCGAGCTCTACGGCCGTTCCGGGATGGTGATCAAGGTCGGACGTCCGACGGCCGAAGAGCTGGAGATGATCCAGGACGGGACCATCCTGATGGGCTTTCTGCATCTGCCCGTCACCCGCGCCGAGAAGATCGCCAGGATCCTCACAAAGAAGATCACGGCGTTCTCCTATGAGTTGATCCAGGAAGAAGATGGCACCCTGCCCGTCCAGGTGCCCCTCAGCATCGCCGCCGGCCGCATGTCGCCGCAGATCGCAGCGATCCTGATGCAGAACAATCATGGAGGGAAAGGGATCCTGCTCGGTGGTGTGCCGGGTGTCCCGCCGGCCGAGGTCGTGCTCATCGGCGCCGGACGGTATGGTACGTCGGCCGCCCAGGCGTTCCTGCGCCAGGGGGCGAGCGTGTATGTGCTCGATCAGGACCTGAAACGGCTGGAAGCGTTGGACGAACAGGCCGGTGGCGGTGGACGTCTTGTGACGATGGTGTCGCATCAATTCAATATCCGCAAGGTCATCAAGTTCGCGGATGTGGTGGTCGGTTCGGTGTTCGTTCCCGGCACCCGTTCCCCGATCCTCATCACCCGCGAGATGGTGAAGCTGATGAAGCCGCGGTCGATCATCATGGATGTGTGCATCGACCAGGGCGGGTGCGTCGAGACCAGCAGGCCGACGTCCCATCGCGATCCTGTCTTCATCGAAGAGAACATCATCCACTACTGCGTGCCCAACATGACCTCGGCGGTGGCGCGCACGGCGACGCATGCATTCAACAACGCCGCGTGGCCGTACATTCAACAGGTCGCGAAATACGGATTGGACGATGCGATGGCGCGCTCGCATCCCCTGTCGCTCGGCGTCGCGATCCACAACGGCCGCGTCCTCAATCCATCGCTTGCGGCGTCCCTCAGCGGGAAGGAGCGCCCCCGATGAGCTGGATGGATATCTATCGTGAGCGGACGGTCACGCCGGCACAGGCCGTGACGACCATCCAGTCGGGCTTCCGTGTGTTCCTGACGGGGAACTGCTCGGTGCCCCAGAAGGTCCTGGGCGCATTCGTTGCCCGCGCACCGGAATTGAAGGATGTGGAGGTGGTGCAGGTCCTCACGGTGGGCAGTGCGGACTATGTTGCGCCGGCGATGGCCGGACACATCCGTGTGAATACGCTCTTCATCAGCGACAATGTGCGCCTGGCCGTGAACGAAGGACGGGCGGACTTCACGCCGTGCTTCCTGTCCGAGATCCCCGGGCTGTTCAAGAACGGGCAACTCCCGCTCGATGCGGCGCTGATCCACGTCAGCCCGCCGGACGAACACGGCTTCTGTTCTCTCGGTGTCGAAGTGGGCGTTACCAAGACCGCCGCACAGTCGGCACGCATCGTGATCGCTGAAGTGAACCCGAACATGCCGCGCACGCTGGGGGATTCGTTCATCCACGTTTCCAAGATCACCCACATCGTGCCGGTCGATTATGAACTGCCCGAGACCCCGATGGGGGCGGTATCGGAGCTCTCGGACCGGATCGCCAGGCACATTGCCGCGATGATCCCGGACGGCGCCACGCTGCAGATGGGGATCGGCGGCATCCCGGATGCCGTCTTGAATCAGTTGAAGAATCACAAGCACCTCGGCGTGCACAGCGAGATGTTCTCGGACGGTGTCATCGACCTCGTCGAGCGTGGCGTGATCGACGGAGAAATGAAAACGCTGCATCCCGGGAAGATCGTCGCCGGTTTCATGCTCGGGACCAAACGGTTGTACAATTTCGTGCATGATAATCCGATCGTCGAACTGCATCCCACGGAATATGTGAACGATCCGTTCATCATCGCACGGAACGAGAAAATGATCGCGATCAACAGCGCGATCGAGGTGGACCTGACGGGCCAGGTCTGCGCGGATAGCATCGGTCCGCGGTTCTACAGCGGTGTGGGCGGGCAGGTGGATTTCATTTACGGTGCCTCGCGGAGCAAGGGCGGCATTCCGTTCATCGCCCTGTCCTCCACGGCCGATGTGAAGGGCGTTCCGACCAGCCGCATCGTCCCGACGATACGGCCGGGCGGCGGCGTGGTGACGACGCGGAGCCACGTGCGCTACGTCGTGACGGAGTACGGTGTCGCGGAGTTGTACGGGAAAAAGGTGCGGGAACGGGCGAAGGCGCTCATTGCCATCGCCGCTCCGGAATTCCAGGAAGACCTGGAACGGAAGGCCCGTGAGATGAAGTACATGTGAGGATGCCCGGCCGGCCCGATGGGTGCTGGCACACGACGATGGATAAGAAAGAGATCATCGATCTGCTGGAGGAGATGGGCACCCTGCTCGAGCTGCAGGGCGCCAATCCGTTCAAGTCGCGCGCGTTCCACAACGCCTCGCGCGCCCTCGAAGGGGTGACCGAAGATATCGCGCAGGCGGTGGAGTCCGGTTCCATCAGGTCCGTGAAGGGGATCGGCGAAGGGATCGCGCGGGTGATCACCGACCTTGTGCGCACCGGGAAGTCGAAGGACTATGATGAGGTCCGGGGGAAGATCCCCGATGGCGTGCTGGCGATGCTGCGCATCCAGGGCCTGGGCCCGAAGAAGGTCAAGCTGCTCTACGAGAAACTGAAGATCGATTCCGTGGAGGCACTCGAACGCGCTGCTGCTGCCGGGAAGTTGGCGGATATTGAAGGGTTCGGCGCCAAGACCGAAGCGAACATCCTCGCAGGGATCCAGGCCGTCAGGAGCAGGGGAGAGAAGGTCCTGTACCCGTTGGCGGCCGGGCATGCGCAGAGGGTGCTGGAGGAGGTGCGGAAAGTGCCGGGCGTCATCCGTTCGTCCCTCTGCGGGAGCCTCCGCCGCCACAAGGAAGTGATCGGTGATATCGATGTGCTCGTGAGCGCGGAAGAGCGGCACCGGCCGGCGATCATGGAACGCTTCGTCACGCTCCCCGGGGTCTCCAGGGTCATCGCGCGCGGAGACACGAAGTCGACCGTGGAACTGGACACAGCCATCACGTGCGACCTTCGCGTCGTTGCCGATGCGGAATTCCCTTTTGCCCAAAACTACTTTACCGGGAGCAAGGAACACAACGTCGAAATGCGCTCACGGGCCCGGAAGATCGGGCTGAGCCTCAATGAGTATGCGTTCACGCCGCTTGACGGCGCGAAAAAGAAACGCATGCCGCCGGTGAAGTCGGAGGAGGACCTGTACCGTGTGCTCGGGCTGGCATACATCCCGCCCGAGTTGCGCGAGAACACGAAGGAGTTCGAGGCAGCGGAGAAGGATGCGATCCCCGCGCTGATCGAGGCGAAGGACCTCCGTGGGACGTTCCATTGCCACACGACCTCCAGTGACGGTGTGAATACCCTCGAGCAGATGGTGTCCGGCGCGCGTGCGCTCGGATGGGAGTATCTCGGTATCGCGGACCATAGCCAGGCCGCGTCGTATGCGGGCGGACTCAAGCCTGCGGATGTCGTGCGGCAGGTGAAAGAGATCGATGCCGTGAACGATTCCCTCAAGGGGTTCACGGTCTTCAAGGGAACGGAGTGCGATATCCTTCCGGATGGTTCGCTGGATTGGCCCGAGAAGACGCTTGCGCTCTTCGACTATGTGGTCGTATCGGTCCACAGCAACTTCAAGATGACCGAAGCACAGATGACAAAGAGGATCATCACCGCGCTGAAGCACCCACGGGTGACGCTTCTGGGGCACCCGACGGGCCGGCTGCTCCTCTCGCGGGATCCCTACCCGGTGGACATGCTCCAGGTGATCCAGGCCGCCGCCGACTTCGGGAAAGCGATCGAGATCAATGCTCATCCGATGCGCCTCGATCTTGATTGGCGGCTCGTGGCCCACGCGCGCGACCTCGGTGTGCCGATCTTCATCGATCCTGATGCCCACAGCGTGGATGGCCTGCGGGACACATTCTACGGCGTCGGTATCGCCCGCAAGGGGTGGCTCACGGCGGCGGATGTGGTGAATACCCGGACGACCGCAGCGGTGCGTTCGTTCCTTGCCCAGAACAGGAAGTGAGGGGATGATGCGGCTGACCGGACGGGTATGGTGGGGAGTGTTGCTGATCGTGCTCGGCATCCTCTTCATCCTCGATGAACATTCGAAATTCCATATCAGCGCGGTCCTGCTCTCGCTCTGGCCCGTCGCGATCGTCGGCGCGGGTGTCTACCTCATCATGCACGCCCGCCGGCCGGTGGACGAGTCGGCCCTCGAGACCGCCCCTCTCGCGGATATAGGGATCGGACGCCGTGTCGTCGAGACAGCCTCCTCGAGTATCCGGGTGGCCAATGTCTTCGGAGAGGTCCGGTCACGGGTGGAGGCGCGCAATTTCACCGGGGGGTCTCTTTCCACCGTCATGGGGATCGCGACGGCGGATCTCACCAGGGCTGCTCTCGCGCCCGGTGAACACTCTCTCAAAGTGGATACCGTCATGGGATCGGTGATCGTGCGCCTCCCGCGGGGGATGGCGTATACGGTGACGGCGGACGGCGTCATGGGGACCGTGCGGGCGGGCACGGCGGTGCGCAACGGGTTCTTCCCCTCGGTGCACTATGTGTCGGAAGGGTACCGTGATGCTGCGAGCCGGATCCATCTCGACCTCTCGACCGTGTTCGGCGAGGTCCGTGTCGAAACGGATGCGGAGCCCTCGTAGATGCCTGTCGTACGGTTCATGCCCTCAGGGACGGAACGGGCCATACGCGCCGGGGCAACGATCCTGGCCGCCGCCAATCAGGCCGAGATGCCGATCGGTCAATCGTGCAGCGGTGATGGGATCTGTGGCTGGTGCCGCGTCACGCTCCTGGCGGGAGCGGAGAATATGCTTCCGCCGGGGCCGCTGGAGAAGAAGTTGATGAAGGAGAAGGAGTTCACGGGGAACGAACGTGCCGCGTGCCTCGCGAAAGTGAACGGTGACGTCACGGTCACGACAACATACTGGGGTCATGAACATGTATGAACGCCATGTCTTTGTCTGTACCAACGAACGGGCCAAGGATCATCCCCGCGGGTGCTGCCACGCGAAGGGATCGATCGAGGTCCGTGATGCGTTGAAGGTTGCGATCGGCGCCCGCGGACTGAACAAGATCGTTCGCGGCAACGCCGCGGGATGCCTGGATGCGTGCGAGCACGGGGTCTCCATGGTGATCTATCCGGAGGGGATCTGGTACGGGCATGTGACGGTTGCGGATGTCCCCGAGATCGTCGATCGTACGATCGTCCAGGGAGAGGTGATCGAACGCCTTCTCATCAAGGATGACCGGTACAAGCCCGCATCGCTGTCATTCCCGAAACTCACGATCTGAACCTCACTGCGGAGCACGAATGGCAGGGACACGAGCAGCGAAGACTCCCGTGCGTACGACCTCACGCGCGGAATCCATGGAGAAGAAGCAGCAGCGGGCGCTGAAGGTCGTCAAGTCGCTGCGCAAGGATTTTCCGGAAGCCCGCACGGCGCTCACGCACGGGACGCCCTTTCAGCTTCTGGTGGCAACGATCCTGTCCGCGCAATGTACGGATGAACGCGTGAACATGGTGACCCCCGTCCTCTTTGCACGGTACGCGGGGGTGCCTGCACTCGCCTCGGCCGACCAGGCCGAGCTGGAGGAGATCATCCGCTCGACCGGATTCTTCCGCATGAAGGCGAAGAACATCATCGCCTGTGCGAAGGGACTCATGGACCGGTTCGGTGGCGAGGTCCCGTCGACGATCGATGAGCTCGTCACTCTTCCCGGGGTGGGGAGGAAGACCGCGAACGTCGTCCTCGGCCAGGCGTTCGGTATCTCCTCCGGCGTGGTCGTTGACACCCACGTACACAGGCTCTCGCGCCGGTTGGGATTTTCCCAAAGAGAATACTCCCGAGAAGATCGAACAGGATCTCATGGAGGTGTTCCCGAAACGTACCTGGATCGAGATCTCGAATCTGCTGATATTGCACGGCCGCCGGACATGTCCGGCACGGAAGCCGAAATGCGATATGTGCCGTGTGGCGGAGGACTGTCCGCAGATCCTGTAGCGCATCCGGTCCTCTCGCATTGCTGGCCATGATCACCCGTCCTGTTGCAGAAATCAGCAGTTGCGCCTGTTTTGCATCTATAAGAACTTTACGGGGTGTTTCTTGTCATCGGTGCGAATGATGCATTGATGCATGGGTGGTCTTCCCCGGTTTGGCAGGTTTTTCGGCCTCCCTCAGTTGGCACACCTTCTGCACTTCAATACTATCCCATCGCATATCCATCCTTCCCATCGTCTGAGGCACGCACATGCAAATTGTGGAGCTCAACGATCTTCAGGACCTTCTCGCCGCACTTATGACGCAGGGCTATACCGTGATCGGACCGAAGATCCGGGACGGTGCCATCTCCTTTGACACGGTGGAGCGTGTGGAGGAATTCCCCCGGGGGTGGACGGATGTGCAGGATGCCGGCACGTATCGCATCGCCCCCGGTGCCGACGATAGCCTCTTCATGTTCACCGTAGGGCCACATTCCTGGAAACGCTACCTCTTTCCCTCGCGTCTCCGGCTTTTCGCAGCCCGGAAAGAAGGGAAAGGATTCGCTGTAGAGCCGGAGGACGCTGTTCCCGCGCGGCCGTTCGCATTCATTGGTGTACGCGCCTGTGAACTCGCTGCGCTGGCCATCCAGGACAAGATCTTCATGTCCGGCGCGTACAGGGACCGGCACTACGCACAGACGCGCTCTTCGGCGTTCATCGTTGCGGTCAATTGTGCACAGGCAGGAGGGACCTGCTTCTGTGCCTCCATGGGGACGGGTCCGCGTGCGCGCGAAGGCTTCGATCTCGCGTTGACGGAAGTGAGGGAGGGCACCCGCCACTATTTCGTTGTGGAGATGGGGAGTGACCGGGGACGGGAGGTCCTGGAGCACGTGACGCATCGCCCCGCGGAGAAGGAAGAAGCGGAACGCGCGGCGGCGGTCGCACGGCGTACCACGGCAGCCATGGGGCGCACGCTCGAGACAAAGGGCCTCGCAGGCATCCTCCGCGACAATTTCGAGCATCCCCGCTGGGATGACATCAGCAAGCGGTGCCTCTCGTGCGCGAACTGCACGATGGTATGTCCCACCTGTTTCTGCTCGACCGTGGAAGATCTCACAGACCTGACGGGCGATCACGCCGAGCGCTGGCGCCGGTGGGACTCCTGTTTCACTGCCGACTTCACCCGTGTCGCTGGTGGGAACATCCGCATGAGCACCCGCACGCGGTATAGACAATGGCTGACACACAAACTGTCGAATTGGGTTGAGCAATTCGGCACCTCGGGATGCGTCGGTTGTGGCCGGTGTATCACCTGGTGCCCTGTGGGGATCGATATCACTGCGGAGGCCACGGCCATCCGCGAATCCACCATCGCCACCACCAACGGATAGGAAGTGCGCCATGGAAAAAGACGACCTTTCAGAGATCATGCGCCAGCATCCCTTCCTGGCGGGATTGTCATTTGAACATATGCAGACCCTCATCGGTTGTGCGAGCAATGTGCGGTTCGCCGACGGTGACACGATCATTCACGAAGGACAGGTTGCCAATAAGTTCTACCTGATGCGCAGCGGCCGCGTGGCGCTCCAGATGGACGTCCCGGGAAAGACCGCGCTCCGGATCCAGACCGTCGGGCCGGGAGAGATCCTCGGCTGGTCGTGGCTGATCTCGCCCTTCCGGTGGCATTTCAGCGGCATCGTCGTCCTCGAAACGCGCGCGATCGCCCTGGACGGCGAATGTCTCCGCGCCAAATGTGAAAAGGACACGTCCTTCGGGTATGAGATGTTGAAGCGCCTCTCGCAGGTGATGGAACGAAGGCTCGATGCGACACGCCTGCAGCTGATCGATCTCTACGACACGACCGGCGGGGTTGCCCGATGACACGAAAGGTGCACACGCAACCGGAGATGATCGGCGACCCCATGACCACGCAGCCGGTCGTGATACGCAAGATCATCTGGGAGAATGACGACACATTCACGCTCACGCTGGACCTGGATGGGATCGGAGGGGGATATGCGTTCCTGCCGGGGCAATTCAATATGGTGTATGTGTTCGGTACGGGCGAGGCCGCGGTCTCGATCAGCTCCGATCCTGCGCGTCCGGGAACGCTCGACCACACCATCCACCGGGTCGGGTTGGTGACCTCAGCACTTGCGCAGAAGAAACGTGGGGACCTGATCGGGATCCGGGGGCCGTTCGGCTCCTCCTGGCCGATCGAGGTTGCGAAGGGGAAGGATGTGTGCATTGCTTCCGGCGGCATCGGCCTTGCGCCGCTCCGTCCGGTGATCTACAGCATGCTCAAGAACAGGAGCGCCTACGGCCGCATCATCGTTCTGTACGGAGGAAGGAGCCCTCTGGACCTGCTGTACCGCGTGGAACTCGAGCGGTGGGCGAATGATTTCGAAGTGGAAGTGCTCGTGACGGTGGATCGGGGCGATTCCTCGTGGAAGGGGCACATCGGGGTGGTGACGTCGCTCTTTCAATACATCAAGCTGGACGCGCGCGAGACCATCGCGTACGTCTGTGGGCCGGAGATCATGATGAAATACACGATCGACGAGCTTGAACGGCGCGGCGTTCCGCAGGAACAGATGTACGTGTCGATGGAACGCAATATGAAGTGTGCCATCGGATTCTGCGGCCACTGTCAGTACGGGCCCACATTCATTTGCAAAGAAGGGCCGGTCTATCCGGTCCCACGTGTGCGTCCACTCCTGGACAGGAAGGAACTCTGACATGGCCACCAAGAAACCGAAGATCGCCGTCTTCAAGTTTGCCTCCTGCGATGGCTGTCAGCTTTCGCTGCTCGATGCCGAAGACCATCTGCTTGCCGTTGCGGGGGCCGTGGATATCGCGAATTTCCCCGAGGCATCCCGGCGCGTGGTGAAGGGCCCCTATGATATCGGCCTCGTCGAGGGGAGCATCACCACGCCGCACGATGTGGAGCGGGTCCGCGAGATCCGGAAGTCCTGCCGCGTGCTCATCACGATCGGTGCCTGCGCGACCGCGGGTGGCATCCAGGCATTGCGCAACTGGAAGGACGTGAAGGAGTTCACGCGGCTGGTGTATGCATCGCCGGAGTACATCTCAACGCTCGACCGCTCGATGCCGGTCGGGTCCTATGTGCACGTGGACTTCGAGCTGCGCGGATGTCCGATCAATAAGTTCCAGCTCCTGGAAGTGTTGAACGCATCGTTGAACAAGCGGAAGCCGACGATACCGTCGCACAGCGTGTGCATGGAATGCAAACTCCGTGGCACCGTCTGCGTGCTGGTGGCGAAGCAGACCCCGTGTCTCGGTCCTGTCACACAGGCCGGATGTGGCGGGCTCTGTCCTTCGTACGACCGCGGATGCTATGGGTGCTTTGGACCGATGGAAAACCCGAACCCTCCTGCCCTCAGCAAGCGGTTCCTCGAGCTGGGGAAGGACCGCCGGGACGTGATGCTCATGTACCGCGGGTTCAACGCGTATGCGGAAGCATTCCGCAAGGAGAGCGACGCCCATGAAAAATAGGGTCATCAAGGTCGACACCCTCGCCCGCGTGGAAGGGGAAGGCGGGATCTTCATCAAGATCACGGACGGGAAGATCACCGACACGAAGGTGCGCATCTATGAGCCACCGCGCTTCTTCGAGGCATTCATGCGCGGCCGGAGCTTTGCCGAGGCACCCGACATCACGGCGCGCATCTGCGGCATCTGTCCCGTCGCCTATCAGATGAGTGCGGTGCACGCCATGGAGGACGCCTTCGGAGTGGTCGTGGACGGACAGCTGCGCGAGTTGCGCCGTTTGTTGTACTGCGGGGAATGGATCGAAAGCCATGTCCTGCACGTGTACATGCTGCATGCCCCTGACTTCCTCGGGTATGAGGATGCGCTGCAGCTGGCGAAGGACAAGCCGGAGCTCGTGCGGAATGCGCTGCGGATGAAGAAGATCGGGAACGAGATCGTGAGTGTGATCGGCGGACGCGAGATCCACCCGATCAGTGTCCGCGTCGGCGGCTTCTACAAGGTCCCGTCCCGACAGGATCTGGAGAGGCTGGTGGAAGACTTGAAGTGGGGCAGGGACATGGCGATCGCGACGGCAAAAGCTTGTCGCGACGTTCGAGTTCCCTGTGCTCGAAGTGGACTACGAGTACGTTGCGGTCCATCATCCGTCCGAGTATCCCATGCTTGGCAACCGGATCATGACGGGGCACGGACTCGACATTGCGGTGCGGGAGTACGAGTTCCACTTTGAGGAGCGGCATATCCCGCATTCCAATGCGCTCCACTCCGTGCTGAAAGGGCACGGGAACTACCATGTCGGCCCACTCGCGCGGTTCAATCTGAGCTTCGACAAGCTCTCTCCGATGGCCAGGCAAGTGGCCGCCGATGTCGGGGTCGTTCCGCCGGTCATGAATCCGTTCAAGAGCATCGTCGTGCGCGCCATCGAAACGGTCTACGCCTACGATCTGGCTCTCCAGATCATCGCGGACTATGAACCGCCGCCCGAACCCGCCGTCCCTGTCGCCCCGGTGCCGGGGATCGGGTTCGGAGCGAGTGAGGCCCCGCGCGGAATGCTCTATCATCGCTACCGCCTCGATGACGAAGGAGCCATCATGGACGCCAAGATCGTGCCGCCGACGGCCCAGAACCTCGGGACCATGGAGAGCGATCTGCGGAAGTTCGTGACAGCCAACATCGACATGGAGAGGGAACAGCTGACTTGGAAAGCCGAGCAGGCCGTGCGCAACTATGACCCCTGTATCTCCTGTGCGACCCACTTTGTGACGATCGAACGGGAATGAACAGCGGGATCCTTGTGATCGGCATCGGGAATGAGTTCCGTTCGGACGATGGGCTCGGACTGTATGCCGCGCGGGAGTTGAAACGGCGTGGCTGTGCCGGCGTGACCGTGATCGAGCATCCGGGCGAAGGGTCATCCCTTCACGAGGCCTGGCAGGGGTGCGGCTGCGCCATGCTCATCGATGCGGTCAGCTCCGGGGGTACGCCGGGCAGCGTCCACCGGGTCGATTGCCATCGTGATCCGGTCCCGCATTCGCTTTTTCGGTCCTCAAGTCATACCTTTGGGGTGTCAGAGGCGATCGCGCTCGGGCGAACCCTGGGGTCTCTCCCCGGTGTGCTGCTGCTGTACGGCGTCGAAGGGCGCACCTTTGAGCCCGGACGCGGCCTCAGTGAGGCCGTCGTGCGCGGCATTCCCGCGCTCATCGCCCGGATCGAGGAGGACATTGCCGACCTGACGCACCGTACGCAACCAGCCGGAGGATATGCGTGACACGACAGCAAGCACTCGACCTGCTCCACGAATACACTCTCACCGAACCCCTCCGCAAACATGCCCTTGCCGTGGAAGCGGCGATGAGCGCCTACGCCCGGAAGTTCGGGGAGGACGAAGAACTGTGGTGCGTTGTCGGCCTGCTGCATGACTTCGATTACGAACGGTTCCCTTCGTATCCTGACCATCCCACGAAGGGGTCGGAGATCCTGAAGGAGAAGGGGGTGGCTGACGAGGTGCGGCGCGTGATCATGTCGCACGTGCCGGACACAGGGATCCCCCGCGATACACGCATGGCGAAGGCGCTCTTCGCCTGCGACGAATTGTGTGGTTTCATCATGGCCGCTGCCGTGATCCGTCCGAACAAGATCGCCGACCTCGAGGTCTCGTCCGTCAAGAAGAAGCTGAAGGACAAGGCGTTCGCGCGTGCCGTGAGCCGGGAAGACATCACCGGCGGTGCCGCCGACCTCGGCGTCCCCCTCGAAGAACATATCGGCTTCGTCATCGCGGCGATGCGTGAGCGCGCGAGTGTCCTCGGCCTCTGATCCAGTTGTTACCGGGAAGGCGGCGCAGGGAATTCTCACGTGCTCCTTCCGCTGATCGCCGAGTGTCGCGTCCGTGCACACCTGCGCGCCTTCCTGGGAGCACCAACGTCGTTCCTTCCTGGCATCAGTCTTGCTATCCAACCGCGGGGGGGGGGAATTTTCCCCCCCCCCCCCCCCCCCCCCCCCCCCCCCCCCCCCCCCCCCCCCCCCCCCCCCCCCCCCCCCAAAAAAAAACCCCCCCCCCCCCCCCCCCCACCCCCCCCCCCCCCCCCCCCCCCCCCCCCCCCCCCCCCCCCCCCCCCCCCCCCCTCCCCCCCCCCCCCCCCCCCCCCCCCCCCCCCCCCCCCCCCGCCCCCCCCCCCCCCCCCCGGGGGGGGCCCCCCCCCCCCCCCCCCCCCCCCCCCCCCCCCCCCCCCCCCCCCGGGGGGCCCCCCCCCCCCCCCCCCCCCCCCCCCAGCGGCCCCCCTCCTCCCCCCCCCCCCCCCCCCCCCCCCCCCCCCCCCCCCCCCCCCCCCCCCGGGGCCGGGGGGCCCCCCCGGCCCGCGGGCCCCGCGCCCCCCCCCCCCCCCCCCCCCCCCCCCCCCCCCCCCCCCCCCCCCCCCGCCGGGGCCCCCCACCCCCCCGGCCCCCCCCCCCCCCCCCCCCCCCCCCCCCCCCCCCCCGCGCCCCCCCCCCCCCCCCCGGGGTCCCCCCCCCCCCCCCCCCCCCCCCGGGTTTTCCCCCCCCCCCCCCCCCCCCCCCCCCCGGCCCCCCCCGGGGGGGGGGGGGCCCCCCCCCCGCGGTCCCCCCCCCCCCCCCCCCCCCCCCCCCCCCCCCCCCCCCCCCCCCCCCCCCCCCCCCCCCCCCCCGGGGGCGGGGGGGGGGGGGGCCCCCCCCCCCCCCCCCCCCCCCCCCCCCCCCGCCCCCCTTTCCCCCCCCCCCCCCCCCCCCCCCCCCCCGGGGGGGGGGTTTTCCTTTTTTCTTTTTTTCCCCCCCCGCCGGGGGGGGGGGGGGCCCCCTTTTTCCCCCCCCCCGGGCCCCCCCCCCCCCGGGGGGGGGGGGGGGGGGGCCCCCGGGGGGGGGGGGGGCGGCGGGGTCCCCCCCCCGGGGGGTTTCCCCCCCCCCCCCCCCCCCCCCCCCCCCCCCCCCCCCCCCCCCCCCCCCCGCCCCCGCCCCCCCTTGGCCCGGCCCGGGGCCCCCCCCCCCCCCCCCCCCCCCCCCCCCCCCCCCCCCCCCCCCGCCCCCCCCCCCCCCCCCCCCCCCCCCCCCCCCCCCCCCCCCCCCCCCCCCCCCCCCCCCCCCCCCCCCCCCCCCCCCCCCCCCCCCCCCCCCCCCCCCCCCCCCCCCCCCCCCCCCCCCCCCCCCCCCCCCCCCCCCCCCCCCCCCCCCCCCCCCCCCCCCCCCCGCCCCCCCCCCCCCCCCCCCCCCCCCCCCCCCCCCCCCCCCCCCCCCCCCCCCCCCCCCCCCCCCCCCCCCCCCCCCCCCCCCCCCCCCCCCCCCCGCGCCCCCCCCCCCCCCCCCCCCCCCCCCCCCCCCCCCCCCCCCCCCCCCCCCCCGCCGCCCCCCCCCCCCCCCCCCCCCCCCCCCCCCCCCCCCCCCCCCCCCCCCCCCCCCCCCCCCCCCGCCCCCCCCCCCCCCCCCCCGCCCCCCCCCCCCCGCCCGGGCGGGGCCCCCCCCGCCCCCCCCCCCCCTGACCATGGCAAGCTCCAGGGAGCCGTCATTCAGCGCGAGGATCTTCCTCTCCACGTCACGCGCCTCGGCACCATTCCCCATCGCTTCGTGAACCTCCATGAGACGGAACAGGGTCCTCGCATTGGACAGGTTCGCATGCTGCAGGTCATCGAGCGCATCCTCGTACCGCTTGTCGGCCATAGCGATCATCGCGCGGACGGTCGCCGCATCCTGGAGTGCACGCGGGTCGCCGGTCTTTGATGCCAGGGCCCGGTGTTCATCCGCCTTCCGCCGTGCCGCGGTCAGGTCGTTCTCCTGCACTGCCGCCTCGATCTCCGTGAACAGCAGGCCAAGCCGCGTGCCGATCCTGGCAGGTTCCGGGACGGCGGCGCCGTCGAGCGTCCGGTACGCATCATGCAAGGTAGCGCGAACCTGGTTCGCTCTGCGGACATCGGCGGTTCGCGATTTCAGATAGACGCCGGTCTTTGGATCGGCGGAGCCCGAGGCAAGTATGAGTGTGCCGATGAGGTTCAGGTCTGCGGCCGCCGCCACGGCATTCTTTTCCTTGAGCGCCATGTCCCGCCGGCGTTTGGCTTCGGTGATGGCGCGTTCGAATTTACCTTCGGACACGAATGCCCGGATCAATCCGCTGAGCGCGGCGCGCTTCCACTCGGTCGTGCCGACGTTCTCATAGAGTGTCTGGAAGCGGAGCCGCGCTGCAGCGGGATGTCCCTGCAAGATCAGATCGTTGGCGATCCCGATCGTCGCGCTGTGAAAATGCTTATCGATCGCCAGCGCCTTTTCGTAGGAACGGATGGATTCATCAAAGCGTCCGAGTTTCATCAAGAACTCTGCATACGAGTCGTACGGATTGGGTTCATCGGGGATGGCCTCCACATACCGCTTGAATGCGGTCTCGGCGGCCTCGTTCCGGCCCAGGGCCATGTTCGCATACCCCAGAAGGTTCAGCGCCGGTGGGCAGCCGGGCTGTATGCTCAGGATGTTCTCAAACTCGGTGATGGCTTCGTCATTCCGGTGTGTGGTGTAGAGCAGCGTACCGAGTGTCAACCGTGCCCAGACATCCTCGGGATGCATCACGACAACATCCCGCGTCAATTCCTCGGTCCGTGTGGTACTGCCGGTGATGAGTGCGTGATGGGCCTCGATCAGAAGACGCTCTCCGTCGGTCACCTTCCCCGTGAGCGTCATCGCCGCTGCGATGTGGGTCATGGCCACCTCCTCGGACGGAGCGAGTACGGACAGGAGGTACCGGGCCATGGCGAACTCCTGGTCGAGGTTCGTGGCGTGGATGAGGACCGTGCGGGCCTCATCGAGCCGGGCGTTATATATGAGTGTGAGGGCCCTGGTGTATTCCGCGCGGGCCTCGGGCGATGTGGTGGTGATGCGTACCTCATCGGATACCGGCGAGGCGGACGCGGGAAGACTGATGACGGCGCACAGAGCCGCAACGAAGAGCAGAAGTACAACGCGTGCCTTCATGATGGGACCTCCGTAATGGTATGCACAGGGATGTCGCGGCACTGTGCGCGACATGGATCCGCTCTGACGGGTGGCACGCAGGGCGCCGTGCACCATCCGCGATGGAGCGTTCACTGCGACGTGTTCCGGGTATGGTCCTGCGAAGGAGGGGGAGAGGCGTCTGGCATGGTGCTGTCCTCGCGTCATGATCGTTGTCTCCGATCCGGAACACGCACGAAGCAAGGAAGGTGGGGTGATGGTGCGGCTTCACCCGCGGCGTAACGTACCGAGCAGCCCGATCAAAGTCAAGTGGTCGCGTTCGAAGAGAAACGTACGTGAGGCAACGGGGTGGTCACTGCAGGTGCGATCGCAGGAACCGGATATAACTCCGGCTTGCGAGGAGATATCCTTCGGTCTCCTCGATGCGGCGATGCACGATGTCGTGCGGGACGCCACGGAAGACGAGCCCATGCGTGTGCAGGTAGTGCAGGTATTCGTGCATGAAGGTGTCGTCGGATTCATCCTCGCCGACGAGGACGATAAGGGCGGGCGGAATGAATGCTCCGGTGAAATCCTTCCCCTGAAAGCGCCCCGGATTGGCGGCGATGATCCGGTCGCTGGTCTCCTGATCGACAAAAACGACATGCAGCCGTTCTCCGCTGCAGGTAACGCCCATCTCAGAATCGACCACGGCGCACAGCGCCGCATAATATGCCGTGCTCCTGTGCAGGCGTCCATCGTATGCGACGACATGCAGTCCGGGGGTTTCGTTGAAGCTGGACGGCAGACGATCCTGCGAAAGACCGGCAGCCGCGGTTCCTACGAGAAGCACATAGACCATCACTGCACAACGTGTCATCCCACCGATCCCTGGTTGTTCTAGTGTATCCGGTTCAGGAACCGTGCCAGACTGAAAACGGTGAGCACTGATCGGAAACAGCGATCCAGGGGGAGCGCGCCGGAAATCTGTACAATCGACCCAACAGGCGGACGCCAGCGGTCAGGTATCCATCCACTTCCGAAACGTCGCCGCGCGTTCCACGCTGACAAGGGCTTCGATGCCTTTCGGTTCGGCAGGTTCAAGTGTGAGCCGGAGCCGGGAGCGCGACCAGGGGACCATCGCGTGGATGGCCTTGAAAGAGACGATCATCTTCCGGTTGATCCTGAAGAAATGCTCCGGGTCGAGGAGCTCCTCCAGTGCATCCAGGGTCTGATCAACAGGGTAGCACTGGCGTGAGGTAGTGGTGAGGAATACGGAGCCCTCCAGGGCATGAAAGTACGCCACGTCGGGGGTCTCCACGATACGTATCTTTTCCCCGAACTGGATCAGGAACCGCCGCTTGTACTGCGGGGATGAACCCTTCACCTGCCGGAGCAACTCCTCCATATCGGGTTGCAGTGCCCGGGCCATGCTCCCGACCTTCGCCAGACTTTCCCGGAGATCGGCAGCGCGGATCGGCTTGAGGAGGTAATCGATGCTGTTGACCTTGAAGGCGCGAAGCGCATACTGGTCGTAGGCCGTCGTGAAGATGATCGGGCTCTTGACCGTGATGGAATCGAAGATGTCGAAGCTCAGTCCATCGGCAAGCTGGATATCCAGGAAGAGGAGGTCCGCCGTGTGCAGACGGAGCCATGCCACGGCGTCAGCCACCGATCCGTGTATTGCAGCGATGCGGATGGCCGGATCGATCTCGCGCAGGAGATCCGCGAGACGATCCGCGGCGAGCTGTTCATCTTCAACGATGAGAACGTCCATGGTCATTCGTGGATGATGAGTGGGAGTTCTGCTATGAACTGGTCATGCGCCAGTGTGAACCGTGGAGGAACTGTGCCAAGGTGGTCGAAGCGCTTGCGGAGATTGTTCAGGCCGATCCCCGTTGAATGGGTCCCTGCCGACCGGAGTTGCAGGTTGTTCCGCACGACCAGCAGGCCGTCCCTGGCTGCAATGGTGATGTGGAGGGGGGCTTCGGCCGTGGCCCTGTTGTGCTTGAAGGCGTTCTCCACCACCGTCTGCACGGCGAGAGGCGGAACGAGCAGGTCAAGCTGGTCGGTCGCGACCTCGATATCGACGTGCACCGCATCGGTGAACCGGAGAGATTGGAGGTACAGGTAGGATCGGACAAATGCCAACTCGCGGCGGAGTCCCACGAGCGGGAGGTCGATGACCTCCAGGATGTACCTGTAGGCGGCCGCGAACTCGTCCACGAATTGCTGCGCACGTGCAGGATCCCGGCCGATCAGTGAAGAGAGGACGTTCAGGCTGTTGAACAGGAAATGCGGATTCAATTGGGTCTTCAGCAACGTGAAGCGGATCTCCGCATTCTCGCGCTCAAGCACCTCGGCGCGCCGCCGCTCTTCCGCGGTCCTGCGCGATGCCATGAATGCCTCCAGGCCGGCCATGATGATGACGTTCAGGACCCCGGCGATCAAGGCGTTGTTGACCACATTCTTCATGAGGCTGTCCGCATAGGGGGCCAGCGCATGGACGGCAACAGTGAGAGCGGCCCCGGGCACGGAGCCGATCACGGTGGCCAGCAGAGCTTCGCCGGGGATCCGG
Source organism: Ignavibacteriota bacterium (assembly GCA_016707525.1). Lineage (NCBI taxonomy): Bacteria > Pseudomonadati > Ignavibacteriota > Ignavibacteriota bacterium. The sequence continues at coordinate 785,804 of JADJHP010000001.1, read as the reverse complement.
GTGACAAACGCTCGCTCCCATGGCATGAGCCTGTCAAGCGTCCGGATGACAGCGCCGTTGATCAGGAACAACAGGATAGCAACAGGTGTCGCTGCGAAGGTGCCGAAGGCGAGCCGGAAGAGGAATTCGAGTGGCCCGCCCAGGAGGATGTAGCCTGTCGCATTGTTATACAGGATGATGATCGCCTCGATGGCGGCGACGATCGCAAGGATGAAGAGAAAGGATGTGCGGTTGAGTTTCATGATCGATCCAATGTCGGGAAAAAACACGAAAAATGCCGGAGGCGCCCGACGCATTGCGCGCCGGGCGCTTCCATGGCATGCCTGCTCAGAAGAGGTCCCACCGTGCGGTCATCCCGACGCCGCCCTTGCGGAAGATGGACTCGGATGTCCCGAGCAGCTGGACCGGTGACGTGTTGCGGATGGTTGCCGTGACGCCCAGCCAGAAGGAACCACCGAAGCGGTACTGGGCGCTGATGGCAGGCTCGAAGACCGCGAACGTGGTCTGGTCGATCACTTCGTCCCTCCATGCCTTCTGCGTACGGTATTCCTTGTCATACTGATACATGATGACCCCCTGGCCCATGAGCACGGACGCAGACGCAACAAAATCATCGCTGAAACGGAAGTATCGTTCGATGTAGATCCCCGAGTACCCGGTCGACATGTGATACGTCCCATCCGCGACGAGGGCGGTCAACCGCTTGTCCAGGTACGGTGCGGCAAAGCCGAAGCCGATGCCCCACGTCTGGTCGAGCACAATGCCTGCTTTCACGTCCAGGATCCCGGATGCCACGCCGTCGATCGTGGTGTAACGGCCTCCCACCGTGATGGTGCCGCCCACGGTTGTCGACCCGATCTTCAGCCCTTCCTGTTCGGTGGGCCCCTGTGCGCCCGCGGTGCCGGTGATGCTGAGTGCGATCGCGCAGGCGATGGCGAGTGTGCGCTTGAGTGTCATGATGTCCTCTCTTTCGTGATCGTGTGGTGTATGTTGATGCGTGGCCTGGTGAACACACGCAAGATACCACACGACCCCGGCGGGAGAAAACAAAAGGCAGTGAACCTGCAGAATGGGGAGATGAACCTGCGTACAGGAGGATGAACCGACGGGATGTGCCCCGGATCAGAGGTCGAGCGAGAACCCGATCCCGAGGTCATTACGCTTCACGTCGAAATATTGATGATACATTTCGACACCGCTGTGATAGCTGACGAACACCCGGATGCCGCTCTGTTCCCAGGTGCCGAACTTGATGCCCCCTTCGGCGACATTCGATCCGGACAGGGTGCCGACGCCGGTGAGGAGGAAATGATCCGCAAGGTAGAGCGTGGTGGCTTTTCCGAAGAGCGGGCCTGTCCATCCCGACGTGCGGGCAACAAATCCCTGAAAGGCGTTGAACCGGAGCATGCGTGCCGGGCGGCAGAACCATGCCTGCTGGAATCCTGCATAGAGCAAAACGCCCCAGGACTCGCCATGCGGTTCATATGCAGCAGTGAGTTCTCCGTAGTCGCGGGAATAGGGGCGGGGGAGTTGGCCATCGATCCAGGTCTCGGTCTCGAGACGGAAATGGCCATCGATGAAGTGAGAACTCAGGTGGAGGATGCGCATGCGGAGGTACACCGTGGATGACGCATGCTGCTTGCGGAGGGTGATATGCCCGCCGAAATATCCGTCCACCGCGTCGACCTGAAGATGCAGTCCCTGATACGACGTCGTGAGAGCGAAGACGAACATCTCGGCGCCGATGCGAAGGGATATGCCGGGATCGGATGCCGGCTCATAGCCGATCAGGTCCAGTGCGCTGCCGATATCGAGCCGCATGCGCGTAGACCCGAATTCCCGCCGCACCCCCACACGGACCTCCTCGGGATTGGCGGCCAGGGGGGTGAAAATGCTTGCCCCCGGAAGGAATGTGACGCCGCCCGTGCGTTCCGGTTCTCCGGCGGAGCATGCAACGGTCGAGGCGCAGGTGACGAGGATCGCACAAAGGGCCGCACGTGGTCGCACTGGGTTCCGCAGGGAGTGGCACAAGGATGGCATCATATGATGGCATCAATATAGAGAACGGTGGCTGGAGTGTCAATGCGCCGATTGAATGTCACTTCCCCGTTTCGTACATTCCACAATTCACATCAACACAGTCAGAGTCCACCCGGAGTACACCGATGAAACGCTTGCTGCTACTGCTTCTTTGTGCATCATTCATGGCACCGCTGGCAACGACCCAGGAGGAGCCCATTCCACCGAAGCGTTCGCGCATGGCGAAGATGGGGCTCTTCGGCGGGTTCACTCCCGGCTACCTGTTCATGGATGTGAAGCCGATCAATACCTTCCTCGCTGCAGGGAAGGGCGCTGCGTTGAGTGAAGGCGGCGTCTTCATGACGGGTGGGGCGGGTGCTGCCTACATCATGGTCCTTCAGAATGTCCGGGTCGGCGGTATGGGTCTGTCGGGCGGACTGAAGAGCTCTTCCCCGGATATCTCCGGCCTCCGCCGCGATGCGGAATTGAGTGTCGGCATGGGTGCGTTGACCGTGGAGTACGTGCTTCCCCTGGCCGTGCATCTTGACCTGGCGTTCGGTGCCACGTTGGGCTGGGGGTTCATGGACCTGACGTTGCGCCAGAGCAACGGCGGGTCGAACACCTGGATCGGGGAGCAGCAGGCCTTTGGCGGGACCGGCACAACGGCGGTACCGAATGGCACACGGATCCTGAACGGGTCCTTCCTCCTCTGGGCACCCACCGCGAACGTGGAGTATGCGGTGCTGAGCTGGCTCGCGCTCCGCGTCGGCGCCACGTACAGCATGATGTCGTTCCCGTCATGGCAGGTGGACGGCAAATATGAACTTCTCGGCGTTCCGTCGGAGGTGTCGGGAAAGGGACTGATGCTGCAGGGTGGGATACTGATAGGAACCTTCTAGGGATAACACCAATTGTCCATTGAGGATTGAAGATCGAGGATTGGCAATGAATTGTCAATCCTCGATCTTCAATGTTCCATCTTCAATTTCCTTTCCGGCCCTCCACAAAGAAGTACTTCCTGCCTTCGCCGTCGTATTTCCAGCTCCCCATGTCCCCGGTCATGAACCAACCATTCCGGAATGCCGCGCGGGTCGCCTCCGGGTCCGCATCGTAACACCGCATCACGTTGTGCCCGCGCACACCGATCTCGCCGCTCTGCCCTTCCTCCGTTTCCTTTCCCTCTCCGTCAAGCACGGTCACCTCGTTCACGGGCAGGGGCATGCCGACCGACGCATGCGCATGGCGCGTGAGCCATTGCTTGTGTTCGCCCGGTGGAAGATCCACGGGCACACAGCATGAGCATGCAGTTGCTTCGGACAGTCCGTACGCATGGATCACCGGACGCTTGAAGATGGTCTCGAAGCGTTGGACCAGCTCCACCGTGAGCGGGCCGGCCCCGCAGATGAGATGACGCAGGTGAGCGAGTCTATAGGCGTCGACGGACAGCTTGGCATGCAGGAGTGCCTCGAGCAATCCGGGATCGGTGCTGACCACCGTGATGCGGTCGGAAGCGATCCGTTCAAAGAACTTCTCAGCCTGGAATGACCGCGTGAGGACAACACCACCGCCGGCGGCGAGCGGAGTGATGAGAGAGAGGACGATGCCTTTGACATGGTGCACGGGGAGGATGCACATCAGCCGCTGGTCGCCGGACAGCCTGTGCCATTCGCCGATCGCAAGGGCTTCCGAGAGAAGATTCGCATGTTCGAGGACGACGCCTTTCGGCTTGCCGGACGGGGGACAGCTGTACATCACGAGTGCTTCATCGACGGCGCCGATGATGCGTTCGGGTGTGAACCGGGTACTCAACCTGGCAGCGTCCGATTGCACATGGGGGAGATCCTGCCGTAGCCGTGCACCCACCTGTACGATGGTGCGGCATGATGGGGCATGCTCGCGCAGGGCGGTGATGCGCCCCAGGTACGTATCGCGGACGCACGCATGCGAGGCACGGGACGTCCGGAGGATACAGGCAATGGCGGTGTCGTCGAATGTGGGATCGATGGGAACCACCGATGCCCCGAGGAGGAAGGCCGCGAAGTACATGATGACAAGGTCCGGGTGGTTGTCATCCACGGTCGCGATCCTGTCGCCCGGCCGGAGGCCCAACCCGGCGAAGAAATTCGCAGTGCGGCAGGCCTCCTCATAGATCTCACGGTAGGTGAATTCGCGCCGCTGGCCGTCGGCGCCGTAGAAGATCAGGAAGATCTTCTGTTCATGGACCTCTGCCTGCTCCTCCAGCAGATGGCCAAGGGTCCGGTAGGGCAGGCCCGCCTCTTCAATGGGGATATCATGGAGACTCCGCGCTCGCGCGATGGTTGCGGCCATCGCCTGGTCGATATCAGCCGTGGACACGTCAGCGTGCTCCCTGCAGTGGTCTGGATCGGACATGCCAAAGGATGTCCGCTACTTCCCCCTGAATTCTCTGTCGATGATGTCGATCTCGCCCGGATACGTGAGCGGCCCGAAATCCGTACGGATGGTCGGCTTCGCGCGCAGTGTGACTCGGGACGCCGACCCGCTGGAACCGCCAAGCGCCAGGGCAAGGTCGAGGATCTTCTCGTATCCTTTGTCCTTGAAGAAGGAGTAGAGATCGAGGTTCATCCGCAGGGGGATCATGGCCTCCTGTCCGGTGCCCGGGATGCTGATCGGTTCGGCGATGTCGCCGGCGATGGTCGGTGTGTCGTCGAGACGGAGGTTCCAGGCGAACGACGTCAGCGTCGCAGCGGTTTTGGTCGACCCGCCCGATCCGTCGTTGGGATTCTTTGCGGCGACGAACAGCGTGAACTGGGTCGGCAGTTCGCCCCTGGCAAATGCCGCGACCGCTCGCGCGCCATCGGCGAATCCGAGTTTCGACTTGCCGGTCAGGGTGATCCCGGCGACCTGGAAATCGCCGATGTGGTCAAGCTTGAAGGAGCAGCGCGAAAGATTCATCGCCGCGCCGCTGACCTGTTGCAGGACCGCGCAGGATGTGAGGGTGAGGGTCAGGGCCGCCAGCAGTACGAGTGCGGCGAAGGTGGGTATGAGGGTTCGTGACTGCATGGTGATTCCTTGTCTATGAAAGAACATACGAGAATGTACAAGCGTTCCGCACTATCCATGTCCGGTGGCCGGGAGGCACCGGATGGTCATCCGAAGATCCCGGCCGCTTTCAGGCTCGCCAGTGCCACCAACAGCATGGCATTCTGTTCTTGCGTTCCGATGGTGATGCGCAGGCAGTGGGGGAGCCCGAATGCCTTCAGGGGGCGGACGATCACGCCGTGCTGCAGCAGGCCGTTGAAGATCCTGTTGACGGCGTCCTCGCTCTGGAGCGGCACGCAGAAGAAGTTGGCTTCGGTCGGCACGACGGCCAGCCCGAGTGCCGTGAGGGCATCGCCGAGGGTTCTCTTCCCGGCGGCGTTCACGGCCAACGAACGGTGCAGGAACTCCGCATCTGCCAGTGCACCGATCCCGGCCGCGGAGGCGGGCGTGCTGGGCTCGAAGGGAAGCTTCACCTTCAAGAGGTTCCGTATGAGGGCATCGTGTGCGAACCCATAGCCGATGCGGATGCCCGCAAGCCCGTAGACCTTCGAGAATGTCCTGAGCGTGATCACGTTATCGTACCGGTAGTGCATGGAATCCGGATACGAGGGGTTGTCCCGTGCATACTCGAAGTAGGCCTCATCGAGGATGATGAGGACGTGTGCGGGAACCCTCCCCATGAAATCGTCGAATTCGCCGCGGGTGAAGATCGTTCCCGTGGGGTTATTCGGGTTGACAAGATAGATGATCTTCGTGTGCGCCGTGATGCGGTCGGCGATGGCCGGAAGGTCGAACCGGTACTCGCGCAGGGGAACCGTGATGAGCCGCGTCCCGCGTGAGCGTGCAAGGACGTAAAATCCGATGAATGTCCCTTCGGAGGTCAGCACCTCATCATCGTCGCACAGGAATGCGCGGATGATGTTGGACATGATGCCTTCGGAGCCGCTCCCGGCGATCACATTCTCGATCCGAAGGTTATACTGCCGGGCGAGCATGCCCCGCAGGTCCAACCCGCCGTTCGGGTAGAGCTGCAGATCGTCCATCGCGGCACGCATCGCAGCCAATCCCTGAGGAGACGCCCCGATGGGGTTCTCATTCGATGCCAGCTTGACAACGCGCGTGATGCCGAGTTCCTGCTGCAGCTCAGCAATGGGCTTGCCTGCCTTGTACGGCTCGAGGGACTCGATGTATGGAGGGACCAGTGGCACGGGTGCTATGCGATGTTCTTTCAAAAAGATACACGGATTGCGAGAAAAAGGCAAAGGGAAAAGGGCGTCAGTCCGCCTCGGTCACATCGAGATGCTGCATCTTTCCCTTCGCGATCAACCCCGTGATCACCGCATTGCCGGAAGCGTGCAGACGGAACGCGACGTCCCAATTCGCGGGCCATGCCGGCAACAGGATCGCTTCGCCGTCCTTCTCCTGCAGCACCATGTTCTGCAGCGCCAGCATCGCCACCGAGCCGTGGTCCTGGTCGGGGGTCCAGTCGTAGTTGGGCCCCCAGAATGCCGGGAAGCGGCAGAGAGTATCGCGCCGCGAAAAGTTGTCCACCATGAACGCCATCGCCGAGTTCGTCAGTCCGAGGATCGCCGCCTGGACGCTGTGCTGCTGCCAGCCGCCGTTCTCGGTGGTCACCCGTTTCGCAAAGCTCCGGCGCGCGAGCTGAAGCCCCGGTTTCTCCACGCCAAAGATCCGGTAGGGGAAGATAGCGTAGAGTTCGGGATTCTCAATGTTGCCGGTCTTGCCATAGTGCGCGGCCGGAGCAAGCAGCGTATCGCCCCCTTCGATCCGCAGTGGCAGGGGGGGAAGTGCTCTCAAGAGGCTGCGCCATTCATCGCGGAGAGCGGGTGTCGTCAGCGAGTCGGGCAGCGCGAGCATCCTCGATGCCACGACACGCACGCCGGCGACATCAGGCATCGGGTCAACAACACTGTCCTGGTAGGTTTCGAGTGCCTGCGACGGCGAGAACCGGATGATGCCCTCTGCGGTCCGGGGCCAGTGTTGCCCGAAGAAGCGGAGGACGTCCGAGGCGACCGGGAGGAGCGTTGTCTGCACGAACCGTCTGTTGGGACGGAATGCGTAATGGTCCAGCATCATCAACGAAAGTTCGAGTCCGCTATTCCAATGGTACCGTATGTAACGGTTCGCGGTCAACCCCGGCGTGAGGCCGGTGCGGTCCATGCCGTAGTTCGTGTTGGTATAGGTCCCCCAGAAATTCATGGTCTCGGGGAAGTACGCGCCGTCATGGCCGTAGTAGCGTTTGGTCGCGGCACGGCGCAGTGGGAGTGCGGCCGCATACATCGTGAAGAGCGGCTTCATCAGGTCGGGGTCGCCTGCCGCGAGCATGGGCCAGTACGCAAGCCGTGTGTTCTGGAACCAGTACGGTCCACCCCAACGGCGGAAGTCCGCGTCGAGTCCGCCTGCGGGCCCGGGCCGGCCGTAGGTATCCACGGTGAAGAGCGAACCGTTGAATTTGATCGGGTATGCTCCGCGCCCCGCGCACGCGAGCATGTAGCGTTGCAGGGCATATCCGCGTGTCACGGTCGCCGTCGCGGACCGCTGGGTGGAGTCCTCGGATGACACGATGATATAGCTCCGCTCCCAGAACGACGCCCACCATTTCTCGTGGGCAGCGCGCAGGTGCGTTTCCCTGGCCTTCGCAACGGCGGTCGCCCGGGCGTCTGCTTCGGCGAGCCATCGCCCCCTGGTATCACGCTCGGCCGTGTGCAGAGTGATCACCAGACGCATCGTGCGCGATGGTGCGCGGGTGACAAGGACAGAGTCTGATTGCGCAATGAATCCGGTACCTTCCATGATCCCGCCGGAGGTCGTGCCCAGCAACGGGTCGGGGCCCGCGGTGGCAGGATCGAGATCCTGGAGTCGCAGGTTGTCCGCCCACACGGACCGCTTGTTCCTATGGAACCAGCGGATGCGGTTCCCCTTCGTGCGCAGAATGGAATCCGGATCGACGACCACGGGAACGCTCTCGCCGTCGCTGAGGCCATACGCCGAATGGATCTCCTCGCCATCCTTCAGCGCACGCGGTGCGGTACGCCAGAGTTCGAGCGAGACCCGTGCGGAGAGGGGAACGGGGGATGTCAGGGTTGCGACCACTGCCGGGTGGTTCGCGTCAACCCGCAGGTCCAGTCGCGGTGCATCGGGCCCGGTGCCCGCCGAGATCGAGAACATCCCGCGGACGATGTTCAGCGCCTCGCGATAGGACGTCGTGGATCCGAACGGCGAAGGAGTGAGTGCGATACGGATCCGCCCCAGCTTCTGAAGGCGGCCGTTCTCCGACCAGGCATCCGACTTCGCGAGGTACAGCAAGATGTCACCCCGGTCATCCACCCACGCATTCACCGCACAATCGCCGTTGCCCAGGGGGATGGAGTTCAGGGAACTCATCCCGGGGGCGTCCCAGGAGAGGAGATAAACCCCTTCCATCGAAGCCGCGGTCAGTCGGGGCGACGTACCGCCGCTGTTCGGCTGTGCCGCAGCGTGGACAAGGACCAGGAGCGAGAGGACAGTGGTGGCAATGAGGAACTGCGCGAACTGTTTCAACAGGATGCCCTTGCCTTAGTGTGTTGAGCGTGTCAGTTGGACATCGATCCGCTTCCATCCGCTTTCCGGTGGCGTGACGCCCGTGAGGACCTGAGTATCATACCCCGGCCGGGAGACGATCACCTGATGAGGCGCAGGAGGCAGGAAGCGATACAGTGTACCGGTCGCGGGATCCGTCGTGCGCCGTCTGACCTCCTCCGTTTCGATCCGCGGAACCCATACGGTGGCTTCGAGGGCGACGCCTGTCGACGCGTCGGCCACGTGGATCGCGACGCCCGGCCCTTCCGCGCGGCGCAACATCGTGCGGATGCCGTTCAGATTCGCGTCGACGATCCCCTGCACTTCATGCGGAGGGAAGAAGGCGGCCCCGAGCCCCGTCTCGACGATGAAATCGAATGTGCCGAGCGTACCGTACAACCAGGGGTACGACTGTCCGACAAGCCCCGCGCCTGGTTCCGCGTGGTAGCTTGTATCTCCCTTCATCGTTGTGATCGCACCGGCAAGCGCACGGGCCATCGGGGTGAGGAGCGCATCATCCGGCGCGGCTCGCCCTCCCCAGTTCCACGGATAATAGATCACTTCACCCTGACTGTGGTAGGTGATGGAAAGAAGGAAGCGCTCCTTGCGCGCGAGTTCAGCGATCGCGCGGGGTTCATTCTCGGAGAAGGGGAACGGGCCGCGATACCGCCCGCTGGTGGGTTCTCCTGCGCCGCCCCCGCCCCAATTGAAATCGTAGTTCCGGTTGATGTCGACACCGTCCGGATGGTTCAGGACCCCGTTGCCATCCGTGTCGCGCGTGTTCTTCCGCCAGCGCGGATCCTGTCCGGACGTCACGATATCATGCCCGTCAACGTTCACCACCGGCACGACGATGATGCGGAGGTTGTCGACCCACCGTGTGACCTCCGGATCCGTCCCATACGTCGTCACGAGCATTTCCGCTGCAGCGAGGGAGATCTCCGCACCCATGAGCTCGTTGCTGTGATGACAGCCATCGATCATGAACGCGGGGACGTCGCGGCGTGTCCCGACATTCCTGGAGATCACGAAGGCGTGGATCGGTTGGCCCTTCTGCGAACTCTTGCCGATCTCGATCACGCGGACGAGGGAAGGGAATCGGGTTTCCAACTCCTTGCCCCTGCGGACGATCTCCGGATAGGTATGATACGGCTTCTGGATCCTCATGCCCGGCCCGTACATTGCACGGCGGACCAGGGTCACGAAGCTGGTATCTTCCATGACAAGAGTGGACGCAAGTCCACGCTCCGCCAGCAATGCCCGTTCAGCGGGAGTGACCACCAGGAGGGCGGTGTCGCGGACCAGCGTGGTGAATTTCCGGTAGTCGTAGTCGTCGAACGTGAATATCCCGGTCTTCCGCAGGGTCTCGGGCTTCACGTTATCGATGCGGATGAGCAGTGATCGTTGTGCCGGGGGCGGGGACCCCGCAGAGGAGTCCGGATGGACGAGACACATGGCAACGAGAACACAGAGGATCTGCTGGAGCATAGGCCGGCCTGTATGGAGGAAGAGGTTGAGGTACAGCTCGCAAGATAGAGACACCGTTCGACAGAAGCAACGAGAGGTCGCTCGCACCGCCTGCCCGTCGCCGCCCGGATCGATGCAGTGCGGGACCATCCCTGAGCGATGGTCCATCAGCGCGCGGGGATGGTGTGGCGATACCGGTCGTGGATCAACCCGATCTCGTCCATGGGTATCTGTTGGAAGGCCGCCTTCTCCGCGCGCGATCCCGGGCGCAGGCCGAAGTTCCCGTGCTCAGGATCGATGAAGGGGTGATCATCGATGACGTTGCCATGACGGAGAAGTTCGCCGGCCATCGCGGTATCGGTGCGGGTGTGCGTTGACGCGTATCCGATCGCGTACGGATCGTAGTCGGGTGTCCACTTTCTGGTGAACACGGCCAGCATCGAGTCTCCTATCAGGTTCCCTTCGATCTGCACATGCGTGAAGTCCATGCCTTCGGAAAGGTCCAGCCATGTCCCTCCGGCACTCACGTTGCGCACGACCCGGTGGCCGTACGGCATCCCGAGGCCCGCCGTGTCGAGGTAGTGGGGGAGCCGGGGATAACGGATGCTGTAGGGCGGCTGTGTGAAGTGGACGTCCTGGAGCTTCTCGTGGATCTTCCAGGCTCCCCCCGGAGCGAAGTAGGACCTGTGCGGCCAGATGTAGATGTTCACCGACGGGTGGCAGTTGTAGAAGATGTTGTTCTCCACCACATTGTCGCGCCCGCTGTTGAAGAAGACGCCGATGTCCACGTTCGCGAGGATGTTCCCGAAGATCGTCGTGTTGGATCCGGGAAGATCGAGATAGATCCCGCGGAACCCGCCCTCGCCATACCCGTGCGTATCGTGAATATAGTTGTGCCGTATGACGGTGCCCATCTCCGTATAGTCGCCACCGGTGTTGATGCCCCCCACATCCCCGGACTCGTGCGCAAGGTCGTACAGGTCATTGTATTCGATGCGATGGTCGTTGCCATAGTACTGGATCCCGGAGAACGGCGCATCATGGATGCGGTTGTGTGCCACGATGTTCCCGACCCCGTGAAGGAAGATGCCGCCGTTGAAGCTCTGCAGGATGCCACCGTACCGGGTGATATGATTGTTGATGGCGAAGTTCCCCGCGGGCGTGAGCGTCGTCCGGTCACCGCCAACGACCCTGATCCCTGTGCCGCCGATATCGTGGAGGTCACAACTCTGGACCCCGTTCTTCGTGCCCCCATCGATGATGATGCAGGTGTCGTTGTCAATGTTCCTGACCGTGCAACCGGCGATCAGGTTGTCGCTGCCGCCCCTGATCCTGACAGCGCTTGCCCTGGAGCTTTCGAAGATGATGTTCTCGATGCGGACGTGCGACGTCCCGATCATCTGCACCATCGGCTCCCTCAAGAGGGAGACCGTAACGTCGCCGGCCGTGGGAGGGGACGGAGGCCAGAAGTAGACAAGTCCGTGTGCGGCGTCAAGATACCATTCGCCCGTTTGGTCCAGCTCTTCGAGCACGTTCAGGAAACGGTAGCGTTGCCCCTTCTGATACCCATAGTGATGATGGGGAGGCTCGGGGTACACCGTGTGCGATGCCGTGTCGATCCTCGCCACCTTCTGATAGGCATCCCGCCAATCCCATACCCAGTAGCCATGCATCCAGACATCCGTCTGGTCCTTCCAGTCTGAGGGGTGTTCACCATCGTACCGGAACATCCCGCTGTGTCGTCCGGCAGGGAGGCCATTCTTGATCACTTTCCTGTCGCCCGGGTTGAGGATCTGTGCTTCGATGAGAGGGACATCGGCGATCCTGAGCCATCCTTCGTTCGGGTACCGTGCAACAGGCATCCGTGCGCCGCGGAAGAAGAGATTCATGCGGTCGGGCGGTGTGCCAACGTCGGTGATGCCCTGCGCGCGAAGATCGGCGACGAGGACGGACGAGCGGGCGTCCGGATGCAGCCGTGCCATGACGGCCGGGTCGCGGACAGGGGAGAATCCTTCGATGGTCTTGCCGCCCAGAAAGCGCACCGTCTCGCCCGGGTATGCGCTCCAGACAGCATCGTGTCCGGGGCTCCCCGAATCGGACGTATCCAGAGTAAGTGTGGCGGTGCACGCATAGTTTCCCCCACGGATGAGCACGGAAGGCCGAAGGCCTGCGCGCCGTTGCATGCGGGCTACGTCCCTGGCTTTGCCCGGCGTGGCGAGGGGCCCATCGGTCTTCGTGGCGTTGGGTGCAGGAAGCGCCCCTGACCAGAGATCGTTGCCGTTGGGAGCGACATACACGATCCCCGGATCATCCTGTTGCATGGTGGCAACGGCGCGGGGTACCGGCCAGGTCAGGTTCACGAGGAGCAGGGAGAGGCTGAACCACGTGCGGAACAGCAGGGCCGGGCGTGACCGGTGTGCACTATCATGCGAGATCGGGGTAGGTGTCATGCGGCTCCCATGCGAGAGATCGTCAGTAAGGTTCAGTGTCGGGCCGGTCCGGCGAATGCAGATCACGGCCGATCAGGCGGAGAGCGAACTCTTCTTTTCTTCCAGCTCGTGCCACCGGGCATAGATCCGCTCCACTTCGCTGCGTGCGCCATCGAGCTCCGCGGTGAGCTGTGCCGCCCGCTCACCGTGTTGCGTGTAGAAGTCCGGGGACATGAACAACGTCTCGATCCGCCGAACCTCATCCTCGGCCCGCTGGAGGTCCGTCTCGATCGTTGAGAGTTCCTTCGACTCCTTCCAGGTGAGCTTTGCGGTCTTCGGCTTCGAAGGACCTGCCGGCCTTGCGGTGGTCGGGGCAGGGGAGAGTGACGCGCGACGTGCGGCGCGCTTCTCCACATAGTAGTCGTAATCGCCTTCGCTGAAATGCACCACGCCGTCACCCTCGAATGCCAGGATGCCGTTGCAGACCCGGTTGAGGAAGTAGCGGTCGTGGCTGACCGCGATGACGCATCCCTGGAAATCGACGAGCGCCTCCTCCAGGATGCGCAGTGTGGCCAGATCGAGATCGTTGGTGGGCTCATCGAGGATCAGGAAGTTGCCGCCGTTCTTCAGGATCTTCGCAAGGAGCAACCGGCTGCGTTCGCCGCCCGAAAGGTTGCCGACCTTCGTATGCATGCGGTCGTCCTCGAAGAGGAACCGCCGCAGGTACTTCCACACCGTCACGCGCTCGTTGCCGATCTGGAGGTATTCGATCCCTTCCCCGATCTCCTCCAGGACAGTATTCCCCTCGTTCACGGAAGCGCGTGCCTGATCGATGTAGTTGAACTTTGTCCGTTCACCGACCACGACGGTGCCTGCCGCCGGTGCAAGCTCGTTGAGGATGATCTTCAGCAGGGTGGTCTTCCCGAGGCCATTGCGTCCGATGATCCCGAGCTTTCGCGTGTCGTTGAACTGGAACGTGAGTCCGCTGAACAGTTGACGCGCATGCCGTTCTGCGGCGAGGTCCTTGAATTCCAGGATGGTCGAGCCATGCTGGTCCGCCGGCGGGATGACCAGGTCCATGTCGCGCTGCCGCTCGCGTTCCGGCTCTGCCACCATGTCGAAGTACCGCTGGAGGCGGTCTTTGGATTTCGTGCGGCGTGCGCGCGGGCCCTTGCGCACCCATTCCAGTTCGCGCTTGAGATAGCTGCGGCGCTTGGAATCCTCGACATCGAGTTGTGCCTCGCGCTCGGTCTTGTCGAGGAGGAAGTCCGTATAGTTGCCGGTGTGCGTGGTGCACGTTCCGGCATCGAGCTCAACGATCCTGTTCGCGATGGAATCGAGGAAGTACCGGTCGTGGGTGATGAACAGGCACGCTGCCGGCCAGGTGTTCAGGAACAGTTCGATCCACTCGATCGACTCCGTATCCAGATGGTTGGTCGGCTCATCCAGCAGGAGCAGGTCGGGGCGTGCGATGATCGCACGGCAGAGTGCGACCCGCCTGCGCTCGCCGCCCGAAAGCGTCTGCACATCCCTGTCCTTGTCCGGAACGTTCAGGGAATGCATCGCCGTTTCGATCCGGTTCTCGAGGTTCCAGCCGTCGCGGTGCTGGATGAGGTGTTCCAGAATGTGGCGGCGGTCCGAGATGGGGGGGAGAGCTTCGTACTCTCTGAGGATATCGAGGACGTCGTGGGCACCTTCCCGGATGTTCTCGTACACCGTCAATGCGGGGTCCAGGGCGGAATCCTGTGAGAGGTATCCAACCACCGTGTCGCGCCGGAGCGAGACCGTCCCGTTGTCGGGTTGCATCAACCCGGCAATGATCCTGAGAAGGGTGGATTTACCGGACCCATTATTGCCAATGAGTCCTACCTTGTCGTTCTCATGGATGCTGAGGGAGGCGCCCCTCAGGACCTCGCGTTCTGCGTATGAAACCTCAATGGAATGGGCGGTCAGGAGGACTGCGCCCTGCTGCTCGGGCATGCTGCGGATCCGGTCGGTAGTGAATGCTACAGGGTACGAAGAATCGGGATGTAGGGCAATATGGCCCCGCAGCAGTTGCACATCAGCGAAAAATGAGGTAGGTTATATGACCGTTCATATATAAAGAGAGTAGGTAACCATTGGCTTTTTCGTTCATTAAGAAGATCGGGGACATCGTCCGCGGGCTGACAGGTAAGCCCCGTGGCACCCCGACAATTCCTCCCCAGGTGACACATATTCGCCCCGCTCCGGGTCCGGACCGTCCCGGGCGAAGCAGACGTACCTCCGGTGGGCCGCGCCAACCGCGTGAGCAGCAAGAAGGGCGCCGGGATCAGCGCGACAGTCGCGAACGCCGTGACCAGCGCGAACCCCGCGAGCCCCGCGAACCACGTGAGGCCCGCGAACCACGCGAAGGCAAGGTCCAGAGTGGCCGCCCTCCTCAGGAGCGGAAACCCCGCCCCCCGCGTACCCCGCGGCCGAAGGCCGAGCACGCAGGAACAGCTCCTGTCCTCGCTACACCATGGGATCCGTCAGCATTCATCGTTTCTCCAGCGGATGGCCGTGTCCGCTTTCATGACCTTGACCTTCCGGAAGAGATCATGCGCGCAGTCTATGATCTCGGATTCCAGTACTGCACCCCCATCCAGGCGGGCATCCTCCAGCACACGCTGGGCGGGGCCGATGCCACGGGCAGGGCGCAGACGGGAACGGGGAAGACCGCTGCGTTCCTGATCACGATCCTCACCCACCTGATGCGCAAGCCGATACAGGGGGAACGCAAGCCGGGCGTGCCACGCGCGCTCATCCTTGCGCCGACCCGCGAGCTCGTCCTCCAGATAGACAAGGATGCAGCGTTGCTCGCCAAGTACACGAACCACTCCAACCTGGCGGTGTTCGGCGGCATGGATTACAAGAAACAGCAAACACGGCTTTCTTCCTCGCCGATCGATATCATCGCCGCGACCCCGGGCCGGCTGCTGGATTTCAAGCGTCAGCACGCGATCGATCTGAGCAAGGTCGAGATCCTCGTGATCGATGAAGCGGACCGGATGCTGGACATGGGATTCATTCCCGATGTCCGCCGCATCATCGAAAGCACCCCGATGAAGGGGACCAGGCAGACGATGTTCTTCAGTGCCACGCTCACCCCCGAAGTGAACAGACTTGCGGCATCCTGGACACGCGACGCGGTGGAAGTGGATGTCACGCCGCCGAGTTCCCTCACGCTGGCGAGCATCGACCAGCGGGTGTACATCACGACCGACGACGAGAAGTTCACGTTGCTCTACAACATGGTCACGAAGCTGGGGCTCGACCGTGTGATGGTGTTCGCCAACCGGCGCGATGAGACGCAGTTCCTCAAGGACCGCCTCGCTGCGCGCGAGATCTCCTGCGGGCTGCTCTCCGGCGACGTCTCGCAGGAACAGCGCGTGCGCACCCTGGAGTCGTTCCGCAAAGGGAGCATCAAGGTGCTCGTGGCCACCGACGTTGCTGCCCGCGGCCTGCACATCGACAATGTGAGTCATGTCATCAATTACTCGCTACCGAAGGATCCCCAGGACTACGTCCACCGGATCGGCCGAACCGGCCGCGCGGGGGCGAGTGGCATCTCGGTGAGCTTCGCAACGGAAACGGAAGCCTACGAGATCCCTGCGATCGAGGAGTTCATCGGGCGGCCTCTCGGTGCAGTACATCCTGAGGAAGAAATGCTCACACCTCTGCCGGACCTTGCTGAGGGCGTGAAAGAACCCGGCAAGCGGCCGCGCAAGCGGACGGGCCCGGGTGGCAGCGGAGGCGGTGGGGGAAGAAGGCGTCCCGGGGGGCCCCGACGACATAGTTCGTGACGGCCGTCACTTGTGCATATCACGGAAAACCCTTATTTTTGATTCAGCATTCCCCCAACCAACAACATTTGTAAAAGGAGACACAGATGAAGAAGTTGCTCACCCTGTGCGCCGTCGTGCTGCTGGTGTCATCTCTGGCAATCACGGGTGCATCCGCTCAGGCCAAGAACGGCGAGAACGTCATCACCGCCGGCCTCGGACTCGGCTACCCCGGCCTCTATGGTACCTCCGGTATGCCGCCGGTATTCCTGGCCCTCGACCATGGTATCGTCTCGAACTTCTCGGTTGGCGGCATCGTGTCGTACTCCACGTCGTCCTATGACTATGGAACCGACTACAAGTGGTCCTATTCCTACATCTTCATCGGTGCACGTGGTGCATACCACTTTGGCCCGATGATGAAGGAACTGCCGAAGAACATCGATCTGTATGCCGGCCTGACCCTCGGCTACCACATCGTGAGCGCAAAGTACGATGGTCGTGGCGAAGAACGCCTCGCATCATTCTACTCTGCAGGCGCTTCCTACTTCGGATTCGGCTTCTTTGGCGGCGGTCGGTACTACTTCACGCCGAAGTTCGCGGCGACGGCCGAAGTCGGCTACGATATCGGCTATCTGAAGATCGGTATCTCGTACAACCTCTGATCCCCTGATCAGCAGCATGTGACTCAGAGCCCGTCCCGCTAAGCGGGATGGGCTCTGTCGTATTGCACCGGTCCCGGCCGCACACTCCGCAGGTGCGCCGAGGGGCCGGTCAGCATTCCCTACCACCCGTCACACGTCGTGCCTGGAGTCCAAGAGCGATGATACACTTTCCGTCCGGATTCACCTGGGGAACTGCCACCGCGAGCTATCAGATCGAAGGCGCGTGGCAGGAAGGAGGAAAGGGGCTTTCCATCTGGGATGCATTCAGTCACACGCCCGGTAAGATCATCGATGGCTCCACGGGCGATGTCTCCTGCGACCACTACCACCGCTGGAAGAACGATGTCGAGGGCATGGCATCCATGGGCCTCAAGGCCTACCGGTTCTCGATCGCCTGGTCAAGGATCCTCCCTGCGGGCCGCGGCGAGGTCAACCGGGAGGGTATCCGCTTCTATTCTGAGCTGATCGATGCACTTCTGGAGAAGGGCATCGAGCCCTGGGTAACGCTCTATCACTGGGACCTGCCGCTCGCACTCCAACTGGAAATGGACGGCTGGCTGGATCCACGCCTCGCCAGCATCTTCAAGGAGTACGCCGCAGTATGCTTCGAGCATTTCGGCGATCGCGTGAAGCACTGGATCACGTTCAATGAACCCTGGGTCGTGTCGATCCTCGGATATGGACAGGGGATCTTCGCTCCGGGCCGCGTGTCGAACGATGAACCGTACCTCGCTGCGCACACCATCCTCCGCGCTCACGGTATGGCCGTTCGCGAGTATCGCGAACGGTTCCAATCGGTGCAGAACGGTATCATCGGCATGACCAACAACTGCGATTGGCGCGAACCTCTCTCGCGCGCCCCTGCCGATGTGGAGGCCGCTGAACGGGCTCTGGAGTTCTTCCTCGGGTGGTTCGCCGATCCGTTGTATCGCGGTGACTACCCTGCGTGCATGCGCGACCGTGTGGGGACGCGGCTCCCCGCGTTCACCCCGGCTGACCGTGAGATGATCAAAGGCTCGCAGGACTTCTTCGGACTGAACCACTACACGACGATGTACGCCGCGCACCGGCGCGCGGATGCCACCGATGAGACCTCACCATTCGGCAATGGCGGGATCGCGGGTGATCAGGATGTCCATCTGTCCGCTCACCCCACCTGGCACACGACGGATATGGGATGGTCCATCGTGCCCTGGGGCTTGCGCAAGCTCCTGCACTGGATCGACGCGCGGTACGGGCATCCCCCCATCGTGATCACCGAGAATGGCTGCGCATTCCCGGATGTGCCCGCTCACGGCGTCATCGACGACACCCAGCGCATCGGATTCCTTGATGCGTATCTGTCGGAGGCGCACCGTGCCATGGACGAAGGCGTTGATCTCCGCGGGTACTTCCTCTGGTCGCTCATGGATAATTTCGAATGGTCGTCAGGGTTCACACGCCGGTTCGGCCTGTGGCATGTGGACTACGCGACGGGGGTGCGGACGCCGAAGTCGTCCGCTGCATGGTTCGCACGCCTGAGTGCAGACAACGGTTTCATTCCGATGGCCGGGAATCCGTATCGCTCCGTCGCGGGGGAGGCCGGCCATGATTGAGCGGACGCGCGTCGGCACCTGGGAGAAGGTCGCGTACGGGCTTGGCGATACCGCGACCAATCTTGTCTGGCGAACACTGATGGTGTTCCTGCCCGTCTTCTATACGGACGTCTTCGGTATCTCGGCTGCGGCCGTGGGCACCTTGTTGCTCGTCTGCCGGTACTTTGACGGCATCACCGATCTCCTCATGGGTCTCATCGCCGACCGGACCGACACGCGCTGGGGAAGATTCCGACCCTGGATCCTGTGGTCCACGATCCCATTCGGGATCGCAACCGTCGCAACGTTCACCGCCATCGACGCCACACCGGGTTGGAAACTGCTCTACGCGTACGTCACGTACAGCACACTGATCCTTGCGTTCACGGCGAATAATGTGCCGTATTCCGCTCTGACCGGCGTGCTGTCCGCCGATCCTGCAGAGCGGACCAGCATTTCGTCATTCAGGTTCTTCTTCGCGTTCCTCGGCGGGCTCCTGACACAGGGATTGAACGTGCCGCTCGTCGCCTTCTTCGGACAGGGCAATGATGTGGTCGGCTATAGCTGGACAATGTCGATCTTTGCCGTCGTCAGTGTCATCCTGCTCTTTGTCACATTCGCGTCAACGCGCGAACGGGTGATCACCCCCATCCCCACATCCGTCTCGTTGAGGTCGGATGTCGGCATGCTGCTGCGCAACCGCCCATGGGTGATCGTGTTTGTAACCGGACTCATCTTCGTGACGATGACGACGCTGAAACAGGGTGTCACGATGTACTACTTCAAGTACTTCGTCGGGAACACCGGTTTGGCAACCCTGTTCATGGTGACGGGGCTGCTCGCAGCGATGGCCGGGTCGGCCGCGACCGGTCCGCTCAGTCGATGGCTGGGGAAGAAGGCTCTCATGCAGGCCGCGTTCGGCGTCGCGCTTGTTTCCAGTGCGGCGTTGTATGTCGTGGGCCCGGGGGATGTGGCGCTCATGGTCATTCTCAGTTCGATCACGGAGTTCTCCACGGGCCCGATCGTTGTTCTGTTCTTCGCCATGCTCGGGGATGTCGCCGACTACGGGGAATGGACGCAGCATCGCCGCATGACCGGCCTGGTGTTCTCCGCCGGCACGCTCTCCATGAAATTCGGCACGGGCATCGCCGGGGCACTGACGGGGTGGCTGTTGACGGCATTCGGTTACGTCCCGAATGTGGCGCAGTCCTGTGAGGCTCTTCACGGGATCAGACTCCTTATCAGTGTCTTTCCGGCGATCGCTGCTGCCGCGGCGATGGTGGTGGTCTTCTTCTACCCGCTCACCGGGCACACAACAACCGAAATGGAACGGGCACTCTTGCACATACGGAAGGAAGGATCGGCATGACCAGGAAGCGGATGAACGCCCGTGGCTGGCTGGTGCTCGGTGCTCTGTCAGCATACGCTGCCTTCCCCGGATGGTCACAACCGGGAACAGTCCTGCGGACCGCGACCCTCTATCAGGAACCGGGCGTCTATTGTGCATGGCCTTCGATCGCACGCATGGCGAACGGCGACCTGCTGGTGGCGTTCACGGCCACCGAGGAACACCTCGCACCCGATGGCAGGATACTCATCATCCGATCGGCCGATGAAGGCCGGACATGGACCGGGCCGGATACCCTCCTGGACACGCCGATCGATGAACGCGAGTCGGGATTCACGGCGGGCGCAGACGGCGGGTTGGTCGCCCATCTCTGGTCAACCCGGCATACGCCGGAGTTCTACCGTGGATTGCCCCCGGGTGCGTACCGGAAGGGTGTCCTCGATCGTTGGATCGCCCGTGTTGGATCAGGTTCGTACCGCGTCTGCACGACGTTGCACGGCGCGTGGCAGCGGACGACGACCGACAATGGTCGGAACTGGTCCGATCCTGTGCGGAGCAGGGATGCCGTTCATGGAGGGATCCGGCTTCCGAACGGGACACTGCTCATCGCGAGTTATCGTGACGATCAACCGATGATCGGGATCCACGCCGCGGGGGCGGGCGACACAGGATACGTGCGGATCGCGACCGTCCGCTCCCCGCAACCCGACAGCATCGCATTCGGGGAGCCGCACCTTGCGTTGCTGTCGACGGGCAGGATCATCATGATGATCCGTGCGACGGCACTTCCGTACAACGACAGGGATCCGCGCTGCGTGCTCTGGGAAACCTACTCGGATGATGGCGGCGTAACGTGGGTACGGCCGTTTGCAACCAGGTTGTGGGGCTTTCCGCCGCATCTGCTGGTCCTCGAAGACGGCCGCGTCGTCTGCTCGTACGGGTACCGTCGCATGCCCTTCGGCGAACGGGCCTGTGTAAGCATCGACGGGGTCACATGGGACCCTGCGAACGAGACCGTGCTGTCGGATGAAGCGCCGAACGGGGACCTGGGATATCCCGCATCGGTCGAACTGCGCGATGGCTCCATCCTCACGGTGTACTACCAGCCGCCTGTCGTTGCGGGGACGGTGCAGGAGATGCATCCGCCGGATCCCGGGCGGACGAAACCCGCCATCATGGGTACGGTCTGGCGGCCAACGCCGCCGGTCAGCCGGTAAGCCGCTCCCGGCACGGAGGCGGCGCGCCGGGCCGGATACAGATGATAGCCGCTCTCAATCGAAAGGAGTTACTCTATGGAATCTGCACCGCAGGTCGAACGCTTTCGCCCGCTGCGCGCGCTTCTGAACGGGCTCGTCGCCGTGCTGCTGGGTTGGATCATTTTTCTTATTCCCGCGTTCACGATCGCGATCTCGATCGGATTTGACCTCGGGCCGCAGGGGGTGGAGCAAGCGGAGATAAGCAGGGTGATCTCGAACCGCATCAGCGAGTTGTATCGTGGCAGCCTGCTCGTCCAGCTCGGTGGCACACTCATCGTCGCTCTTCTGGTCTATTGGAGAGCCCGGGTATGTGCATCTGGCGCAGGTGCGCATGCCGTGCGCACCGGTCTCGTCGTTGCCGTCGTGCCCGTGATCTGGGACCTCATCTCCACCGCGATGACGGGCGCTGGTATCGTTGCATTCCTGATGCCTCTCGGCTATGTAGCGGCGGGATACTTCGGGGGCGCAGCGAAACGTGCGCGGGTGACTCCGGGAGCGTGAGTTGCATCCCCCCCCGCATTTTTTTATCTTAAGCATCATTCCACATTGTGAAGACCTTCATGCGCCTGAGTTCCGGATTCATTCCCACTGTCAAAGAGACCCCCGCGGAAGCGGTCATTCCCAGCCACCAGCTCATGATCCGTGCGGGCATGGTTCGCCCGCTGGCTGCAGGCATCTATTCGTTCCTTCCCCTGGGCTACCGGGTGATGAAGAAGGCCATGGAGGTGATCCGGGAGGAGATGGACGCCATCGGCGGGCAGGAATTGCATCTGCCGGCGCTGAGCCCCATCGAGCTCTGGGAATCCACCGGCCGCGTGAAGGCATTCGGCGACATTCTCTTCCATGTGAAGAACCGTCCGCTTGTTCTCGCCCCAACCCATGAAGAGGTGATCTGCTGGCTCGCGAAGAACAACGTCTCCTCCTACAAGGAGATGCCGCAGATCTGGTATCAGATCCAGACGAAGTTCCGGAATGAGCCCCGCCCGCGCTCCGGGGTGCTGCGCGGACGTCAGTTCCTGATGAAGGACAGCTACAGCCTGGATGCGACGTGGGAAGGGCTCGACAAGAGCTACGACCTGCACGCGGATGCCTACAAGAAGATCTTTACGCGGTGCGGACTGAAGTTCTTCATCGTGGGTGCCTCCAGCGGTGCGATGGGAGGAACGGGATCGCAGGAGTTCATGATGGAATCTGCCGCGGGCGAAGATGTGATCGCGGTGTCGGAAGACCTGAGCTACGCGGCGAACATGGAAGTGGCGACCTCGCTGGTGCCGCCGGCACCGCGCGAGTCTGCCAGTGCACCCATGGAGGAGATCCTGACACCGGGCGTGAAGACCATCGACGAGCTCGTGGCCTTCCTGAAGGTGGATGCATCCCGATTTGCAAAGTCGGTGGTGTACTGGTCGGAAGAGACCCCGGTACTCGTGCTGATGCTGGGCAACGACGAACTGAACGAGGCGAAGCTTTCCGGGGTGCTCGGAACGGATGTGCGTCCGATCGAAGCCGAGAAGCTGCTCGCGTTGACCGGCGCCGACGGCGGATCGATCGGCCCGGTGGGATTGCGCGAGCGGACACCCGCCGCGAAGAAGTTCCGTATCATTGCGGACAGGCGGCTCCAGGGGGCGAACAACCTGATCAGCGGCGCGAACAAGAACGACTATCACATCAAGAACATCGACCTCCAGCGCGACTGCACGATCGATGGCTATCACGACCTGCGCGTCGTGCAGGCGGGCGAGCCGAGCCCGAATGGTTCGGGAGCTCTCCGCGTCGTCCCCGGCGTCGAACTCGGCCACATCTTCAAGCTCGGGACGAAGTATGCGGATGCCATGCACGCGACGTTCCTGGATGAGCAGGGGAAAGAGAAACCGATCATCATGGGCAGCTACGGGATCGGCGTGGAACGCATCGTCGCCTGTCACATCGAGCAGAACCATGATGCCGATGGCATCACGTGGGATCCCGTCCTCGCACCCTTCCTCTTCCATCTCATCGCGGTGGGCACGAAGAGCGCTGCGGTCGTCCAGACCGCGGAAGAGTTGTACACGGACATGAACGCTGCGCGGATGGAAGTGCTCTTCGATGACCGGAAAGAGGTGAGCCCGGGGTTCAAGTTCAAGGACGCCGATCTGCTCGGGATGCCGTACCAGGTGATCGTGGGCGACAAGAACCTCTCTGCGGGCAACATCGAGGTGAAGGAGCGCCGGACGGGCAAGCGGTGGCTGCATCCGCGTGCGACCATCATGTCGCACCTCCAGGAACTCGCAGGAAAGAAGTGACCGATGGGGGCCCGACCGATCCTGGTGTGTGGCGCATGGCGCACCACCGCGCACACGCGCCCGGTGCTCAACCCCTTCGACGGATCGGTGGCGGGAGAGGTGTGTCAGGCGGGGAAGCGGGATATTGACGACGCCCTCGCCGGTGCCGTGCGTGCATTCCGGACGTCGCGCAGCCTCGCCAGCCATCAGCGCGTGGATGCGCTCTATGCCATCGCGCGGGGCATCGGGGCGCGGAAGGAGGCACTCGCTGCGATGATCACCCGGGAAACCGGCAAGCCGATCACGCTGTCCAGGATGGAAGTCGATAGGAGTGAGTTCACATTCCGGACGGCGGCGGAGGAGGCGGGGAGGATCTACGGCGAAATGCTCCCGCTCGACATGAATGCGGCGTCCGCCGGGCGGTTCGCCCTCGTCAAGCGCTTCCCGATCGGCCCCATCGCAGCCATCACGCCGTTCAATTTCCCCCTGAACCTCGTGGCGCATAAGGCGGCCCCGGCCTTTGCCACAGGGAACCCTGTGGTGGTGAAGCCATCATCGAACGCGCCCGGGACGGCACTCCTTTTGCGGAGATCATTCTGGAGAGTGGCCTTCCTGTGGAGATGATTTCAGTGCTACCCTGCGCGGGAGATGAAGCTGGTCAACTCATTGAAGATGAACGGGTTGCCCTTATCACCTTCACGGGAAGTCCTGCGATCGGTTGGCCGATGAAGTCCCGGGCAGGCAAGAAACGGGTGACGCTGGAATTGGGCGGGAATGCCGGAGTGATCATTGATCGGGGGGCGGACCTTGCGTTCGCTGCCGGGAAGGTGGTTGCGGGCGGTTTTGCGAATGCAGGCCAATCCTGCATCTCCGTGCAGAGGGTGTTTGTGCACCGGGAGCACGAAGAAGAATTCCTCGGGCTGCTCGTCCCGCAGGTGAAGGCCCTGGCAACCGGCGACCCCTGGGATGTGAATACCGTGGTGGGGCCGATGATCACCGCGCAGGCTGCTGAACAGGCGGAGGGATGGCTCACAGAGGCCATAGCCGGAGGTGCGAAAGTGTTATGTGGCGGACGGCGACACGGCGCCATCCTGGAGCCTACCATCCTTGCGGACGTTCGCCCGGACATGAAGGTATGCTCTCAGGAAGTGTTCGCACCGATCGTTACTGTCGGATCGTATGCGGAGTTCGATGAGGCCTTGGCGGGGGTCAATGACTCGATGTATGGATTGCAGGCAGGAGTGTTCACTCCGGATCTCCGGCACATGCTCCGCGCATTCGAAGAACTGGAAGTGGGCGGCGTGATCGTGAATGATGTCCCGACATACCGGATGGATCATATGCCGTACGGGGGCGTCAAAGGTTCCGGGTTCGGCAGGGAGGGCGTGCGCTATGCAATGGAGGAGATGACGGAGCGTAAGCTCCTGGCTGTCAACCCCCGGTGAAACATCACGTTATCTCACGCTGCCTCATGCCGGCTCTGCCGGCATTCGTGTGTTGAAGATCATCTGCAAAAGTTGTTCACAACTTCCCGCCCGGGCTCCTTGACTTTCCCTGACGACGTTGATACTATGAGCAAAGTCCTATCACAGAACCGTTCGCAATGAGCACGTTCGTCCACCTTCATAATCATTCTCACTACAGCCTCCTTGATGCGGCGACGCGCATTGATGATCTGATCCATGCTGCGGTTGCCGACGGGATGCCGGCGATCGCGCTGACCGATCACGGCGTGATGTTCGGTGCCCTCGAATTCTATAAGAAGGCGAAGAAGGCCGGGATCAAGCCGATCATCGGGATGGAAGCGTACATCGTCACGAAGGGGAGCCGTCTCGAAAAAAGTCTGCAGCAAACGGAAGGCGGCGGGCGACGCGGAGCATATCATCATATCGTCCTCCTCGCGAAGAATGCGACGGGCTACCAGAACCTCATCAAGCTGTGCTCGATAGGGCATCTGGAGGGATTCTACTACAAGCCGCGGATCGACACGGAAGTGCTCCGGCGGCACCGCGAGGGGATCATTGCGCTTTCCGCGTGTGCCGGCGGCGTGGTGTCAGCGCATCTTGCGAATGGGAACGATCAGGAGGCCCTCGAAGCCGCGGAGATCTACAAGGGGATCTTCGGTGACGACTTCTACATCGAGATCCAGGATCACGGGATCGACCGCGAAGCCACCATCCGGCAGAAGGCTCCGGCCCTTGCCCGGAAACTCGGGCTCAAGCTCGTGGCGACGAACGACATCCATTACATGAAGCAGGCGGATGCGATCGCGCACAACGTCCTCCTCCTGATCCCCGATTCGACCGGTGGTGGGACCACGGATTATACTCAACTACGGTATCAGACGGACCAGGCGTACTTCAAGACCAGCAAGGAGATGGCCGAGCTGTTCAAGGAATGGCCTGATGCCATCGGCAACACGTTGGAGATCGCTGAGAAGTGCAACCTCGAACTGAAACTCGGCGAGAATCACATGCCGAAGTTCCCGATCCCGGAAGAGGCGGGGGTCGAGACGTTGCCGGAGTACTTCGAGCTCCTTGCGAGGCAGGGCTTTGCGAACCGGTACCCCGGTGCGACGGAGGCGATGAAGGACCGCCTGGACCATGAGATCTCCGTCATCACCAAGATGGGGTATTCCGGATACTTCCTCATCGTTGCCGACTTCATACGGGCCGCGCGGGAGATGGGTGTCGCTGTTGGCCCCGGCCGCGGAAGCGCCGCCGGGAGCATCGTTTCGTATGCGCTCGGGATCACGAATGTCGATCCTCTGAAGTATGACCTGCTCTTCGAGCGCTTCCTCAACCCCGAGCGCGTGAGCATGCCCGATATCGACGTCGACTTTGCGGATGAGAAGCGCGAGCAGGTGATCCAGTATGTCCGTGATAAATACGGGGCCGAGTCGGTCTCGCAGATCATCACCTTCGGCACGCTGTCGGCGCGCGCCGTCCTCAAGGACGTCGGGCGCGTGCTCGGCATCCCGCTGAGCACGGTGGAATCCGTCACCAAACTGATCCCCGTCGAGCAGGGGAAGGTCCGCCCTCTCAAAGAAGCCATCGAGACGATCCCTGAACTGAAATGGGTCAAAGACAGCGATGACCCGAAGATACGGACGCTCGTTGAAGTATCGCTGACCCTGGAAGGATTGAACCGTGGGGCCGGCATGCACGCCGCCGGCGTGGTGATCGCGCCGGGGGTGATCAGCGACTATGTGCCGCTCTACCGGACCCCGCAGACCGAGGTCATGACGCAGTACAATATGAAGGATCTTGAGGCAGCCGGCCTTCTCAAGATGGACTTCCTCGGCCTGCGTACGCTGTCGGTGATGGAGAATGCCCTCCGGATGATCAGGGAAAACCATGGCGTGACCATCGATCTGGACACGTTGCCGGAGGATGATGCGGACACGTTCGCCCTGTTCACGAGGGGCGACACCGTCGCGGTGTTCCAGTTTGAAAGTTCCGGCATGCGCGATTGGATGCGGAAGCTGAAGCCGACGTGCATCAGCGATCTGGTCGCCATGAACGCCCTCTACCGGCCCGGGCCGATGGAGATGATCGGCGACTTCATCGCCAGGAAGCACGGCCAGCAGAAGATCGTGTATCCCCATCCGAAGCTCGAACCGATCCTGAAGGAGACCTACGGGGTCATCGTGTATCAGGAACAGGTCATGAAGATCGCGAGCGAGATCGGAGGGCTGTCGCTCGCCAAGGCCGATCTGATGCGCCGCGCGATGGGGAAGAAGGACGCCAAGTTGATGGCGGACATGAAGAAGGAGTTCGTGGACGGTGCCGTGCGGCTCGAAGTGCCGAAGAAGGCCGCCGAGGACATCTTCGACCTCATCGAGAAGTTCGCGAAGTACGGCTTCAACAAGTCGCATAGCGTCGCGTATTCCGTGATCGCGTACCAGACGGCGTACCTGAAGGCGCACTATGCCGCGGAATACATGGCCGCAACGCTCACCTCGGAGATCGGGGATACGGACAAGATCGTTCCCCTCATCGACGATTGCCGCCGCGCGGGCATCCGCGTGCTCCCGCCGGATATCAACGAGAGCGGGAAGGACTTCACCGTGGTCGGCGGGGTGATCCGCTTCGGCCTCGTCGCGATCAAGGGTGTCGGAGGGAGTGCGATCGAGACCGTGGTCGCGGCGCGCGTGAACGAGGGGCCGTTCACCAACATCTACGACTTCTGCCGCCGGGCCGACCTCCGCCTGGTGAACAAGAAGTGCCTCGAGAGCCTGGTGCAGGCGGGTGCCTTCGATTCCACCGGTGGCGGACGTGCGCAGGTCTTCGAGAGTGTCGAACGCGCGATGCAATACGGGCAGAGCATGCAGGCGCAGGCCGAACGGGGGCAGGACTCGTTGTTCGATATGCCCGGCACGTCCACGAAGCCGGAGCTGAGTGCTCCGCAACTCGCGGACGTACCCTCGTGGCCGGAGATGGAGAAACTTGCACGCGAGAAGAGCGTGATCGGCCTCTATGTGTCCGGCCATCCCCTCCTTAAATTCGAGCGCGAGGTCGAGGAATTCGCGAACGTGCGCCTCGGCGATCCGTCAGGGTTCACGAACCTGGCCGGTGTCCGCGCGTGCGGGATCATCACGGCTATCCGCCGCAAGGTGGACAAGCGGAACAATACGATGGCGTTCGTCACCATCGAGGATTTCAGCGGAAAGGCCGACTGCATCGTCTTCTCCGACCCGTTCACCAAGTTCCAATCGATCATCCAGCCTGATGCCATGGTGATGGTGGCAGGGAAGGGCGAACTGAATGGCGATGCCCTGCGCATCATTGTGACCGATGTGTTCCCGATCGAAAAGGTGCGCGAGAAATTCGCGCGGAGCGTGATCCTGTCGCTCCATGTCGATGCCGTTCAGGATCAGACCATCAAGGAACTCCGCTCGCTGCTCGAGCAACACCGCGGGAACTGCCCCTGCTACCTGAATGTTCAGGGATTGCCCGCACCACAGATGTTCGCTGCCCCCAGATACGGCGTGGATCCGTCCGTGCGTTTCCAGGAGGCGGTCACACGGGTGCTCGGAACGGACGCCGTGCGCTTTGTTGGAGAAGTCCAAACGTCACAAGAAAAATCAGGGAAGAGCAATGAAACCTATCGTCGTCACAGACAGCACGTTTGAAGCTGAAGTGTTGAAGTCCCCGATCCCGGTGCTGGTCGATTTCTGGGCCGTGTGGTGTGGCCCGTGCAAGACGATCGCACCCGTGGTGGAAGAACTCGCCGCGGAATACAACGGTAAACTCAAGGTCGTCAAACTCGACGTGGACGGCAATCCGGACACCTCCATGAAGTTCGCGATCCGCAGCATCCCGACGCTCATGGTGTTCAAGGGCGGCACGGTGGTGGAACAGATCATCGGTGCCGTGCCGAAACGGAGTCTGGTCGACAAGCTGGCCCCGCATGTCGGCTGATCGCGGTCAGGGTGTGTCCGATGTCGCCGCGCGGTTCCGTATAGCGCAGACCTATCAAGAGTACGAAGAAGGGTTGCGCGTGTACGACGAGACGCCCCTGCCGGCCGACGCATCAGCGGACGACAAGGCGCACAAGGCGTATGCGACGATCAATCTACAACGCGCGTCCCGCATAGCGCGGAGCTATACGCCCGGCGAAGAGATCACCGCGACGGTCCACGCACTTTCCGGTGGCCAACTCTGGGGTGTCATCTCCGAGGTCTGGTGCGGGGATTCCGCACAGATCATTCCGTATCTCGCGCGGATCGCCGCTCTGCGTGCGGATATCACGTTCCGTGTGATGGTGCGTGATGAGAATCCGGACATCATGGACCGTTATCTCACCAGCGGCAAGCGATGCATCCCGAAGTTCATTGTGTGGAATGCCGATGGGGAGGAGCTGTGCACCTGGGGGCCCCGCCCCGTGGGCGCACAAGCAGTGATCGATGAAGCCCTTGCCGGTGGTGTGCCCAAGGAACAGCGGCTGGAACGCCTTCACCTCTGGTACGGCCGCGACCGGGGAAAAAGCATCGAAGGGGAGATCGCCACGCTCTTGCGCGGCATCCGCTGAGGCACTCTGCATGCCACAAGGCCCGTTCCGCTGTTGCGGGACGGGCCTTCGTGTTCTTGGATCGTACGGATGCGCGAGGGGCGTCGTGAAGCGGGGCCGACCGCCTAGGAAGCCCCGGTCGCCGGCGCGCCTGCGAGCGCGTCCACCTGATCATCCGGGACGCCCCGCCGGCGGGCGATCTCATGGATGATCGACTGGCGGATCCGATCACGCAATACCGGGAGGTCTGCCTGCGTGAGGCCGTCGGTCGGCACCGGGTCCAGCACGTGGACATGGATATCGCTCGGTTTGCCGAATCGCCAGCTGTGCTTCGGCAGCGCATCCGAGGACCCTTCCACCGCCACGGGGAGGATCGGCGTGTGGGTCCGAATGGCGAGATGGAACGCGCCATCCGAGAACCGGCCGACCCGGCCGTCCGGCGAACGCGTCCCTTCGGGGAAGAACATCACCGGACATTTCTGCTCGAGATACTGTGAGGCACGGATGATCGTTCTCGCTCCGCTCCGCGCATCTTTGCGGTCCACGCTAATGTCGCCCGCGAGCTTCATCATCCATCCCATGACCGGGATCGCGAACAGCTCTGCCTTCCCGATCCACTTCATTTCCCACGGGATGTGGGAGATGAGAGGAATGTCCGCAAGCGACTGGTGGTTGCTGACGACCACGAAGGGCGTATGCTCCCGCGGCACGCTGAAGCCGGTCACGTGCAGGCTCCACAGGGGATTCACTTTCGTCATCGCAACGCCGAGATTCCTGAACCAGCGCCCGGTCGTGAACCGCACCGGGTTCCTGTCGAACAGGCGGATGAGTCCGAGCAACGGCAGCCAGACAATGACAAGGAGCGTGACCGCGAACCACACCCACGCGGAACGAATGACGGTAAGCATCGGGAGATCCTCTCAACAACGGCACGACAAGCGGTTAGTTCTCCAATGTACCATGGACTACGGCGGGAATCAAGGTGTACGGAGACAAGAGTGCGATGCGGCCACGGCCGCGGCCTGCGCAGAGCTGTAAACCCTTGCCATCATTGATACTTCGTTGTATCTTATGCCGTTGAACTTCCGCCCGTTCCCCGGTGTTGGAAGTGGGAGCCGATCCGTATCCTTGTCTTCGAAAATCTCGTGATCTGCGGGTAGAATGTACAAGACGTCTCTGGAGAACTCTATGAATACTACAAAAACGGTTTTTCTCATGGCGGTCATGACGGTCCTGCTGGTGTTCGCCGGCAGCCTGATCGGCGGCAAAGGCGGGATGATGATCGCGTTCGTGATGGCGTTGGTGATGAACGTGGGGTCGTACTGGTTCAGCGATAAGATCGTGCTGCGCATGTACGGCGGACAGGAGCTCACCCAGGCGGATGCGCCGGAACTGTTCCAGATCACCCGGGAACTTGCGGCCAACGGTGGGTTGCCGATGCCGAAAGTGTATCTCATCCGCGGCGACCAGCCGAATGCCTTTGCGACAGGGCGCGACCCGGATCATGCGGCCATTGCCGTGACCGAAGGTATCATGCGTTTGCTGTCGCGCGATGAACTGCGTGGCGTGATCGCGCATGAGCTTGCCCACGTGAAGCACCGCGATATCCTGATCGGGACGATCGCGGCGACGATGGCCGGTGCGATCAGTATGATCGCGAACATGGCCCAATGGGCGATGATCTTCGGCGGAGGCCGCAGCTCCGATGACCGTGAGGGCGGGAGCCCGATCGGGGGACTCGTCATGATGATCGTGGCGCCGTTCGCGGCGATGCTGATCCAGATGGCGATCTCGCGTTCCCGCGAGTTCATGGCCGATGAAGGGGGTGCGCAGATGGCCGGCAATCCCATGAGCCTCGCCAATGCGCTCCGCAAGCTTGAAGCGCGCGCACATCAGATACCGATGGACGCGTCGCCCAGCACCGCGCACATGTTCATCGTGAACCCGCTCAGCGGCGGCGGCGTCATGAAACTCTTCAGCACCCATCCGCCGATGGAAGAACGTATCGCACGCCTTGAGGCGATGGCCTCCGGGCGCGCGCTATGACCGAAGCCGCAGACGTCGCACGGCGTCCCGCGGGGGAAGTATCGGAGAAACACGGACAGCCGTGGCATTCCTTCCCCGTTGACGACGTTCTGCGACGCGTGAAGTCGGGGGCCGATGGCTTGCACCCCGACGAGGCTGCCCGGCGGCTGTCCTCGCAAGGCGCGAACGAGTTGCCGAAGGCGCAACAGGAATCCGTCATCGTCCTCTTCCTCCGGCAGTTTGCCAGCATCCTTATCCTGACGCTCTTCGCTGCCGCCGGGATCTCCGCGTTCATGGGGGAGTGGGTTGAAGCGATCGCGATCCTGGTCATCGTCATCCTGGCCGGGATCGTTGGCTTCATCCAGGAGTATCAGGCGGAACGCGCCCTCGAGGCCCTCCAGCGTCTTGCCGCGCCGAATGCCACCGTCCGGCGCGATGGCAAAGACCAGCTCGTTCCCGCACGCGAGGTCGTCCCGGGGGACGTCATCGTGCTGAAGACCGGTGATGCTGTTCCCGCGGACTCCCGGATCATCGATGCACCGCACCTTGAGGTGGACGAATCCACGCTCACCGGCGAGTCGCTCGCCACGCGCAAGACCACCCTTCCTCTCGACGGTGAAAACCTTCCCCTCGGCGACCGCACCAACATGGTGTTCAGCGGGACCTCCGTGGTGCAGGGGCGGGGGACCGCGGTTGTCATTGGTACCGGTGGCGCAACGGAGTTCGGAAAGATCGCCGCGTTGCTGCAGGGGACGGGGCAGACCAGGACGCCGTTGCAGGTCGTGCTCGATAAGCTCGGGCGCACGCTGGGGATCGCATCGTTCATCCTTGCTGTTGCCATGAGCGGGCTCGGATTATTACAGGGCTATCCTGTGCTGCAGATGTTCATCTGGGGCGTCGCGATCGCCGTCGCCGTGATCCCCGAGGCCCTGCCGGCCGTCGTCACGATCACGCTGGCGCTCGGTGTGAGGCGCATGGCGACCCGGAATGCGCTCATCCGCAAATTGCCCGCGGTGGAAACGCTGGGTGCGACGTCGATCATCTGTTCGGACAAGACCGGAACGCTCACCCAGAACGAGATGACCGTTCGCCGTCTCGTCTGCGGAGGTGTGACATACGGGATCACCGGTGCCGGGTTCGAGCCACGTGGATCCTTCCTGAAGGGGGGCAAGGCGATCCCCCCGCTTCCGGACCCGGTGATCAGGCAAATCCTGGTGACCGGGTTGTTGTGCAATGATGCGCTGTTGCAGGAACCGGCGCCGGGTCATTGGGTGATCATCGGGGATCCTACCGAGGGTGCGCTCGTGGTCGCCGCGGCGAAGGCCGGGCTCGATCACGGGGTGCTGACGCAGGAGTATCAACGCATCGACGAGATCCCGTTCACATCGGAACGGAAATGCATGACCACGGTCCACAACGATGGGAACGGCGCGCTGGTGTGCACCAAGGGTGCACCGGAGGTCGTCCTCGCTCTCTGCACCCATGAACACACCGCTGCGGGGGATGTGGCGTTGAACGAAGCACGCATCACTCTTCTCCTGCAACAGGCGAAGGAGATGGCACAGGATGCGCTCCGCGTGCTGGCACTCGGATACAAGCGGACCGGCCCACGGGAGGACCTCTCCGGGGCGGAACGGGGGCTCATCTTTGCAGGCCTTGTCGGGATCCAGGACCCGCCGCGTCCTGAAGTGTTCGACGCCATCCGTACGTGCAGGCAGGCCGGCATCCGTCCGGTGATGATCACCGGCGACCATCTCGTGACGGCGCTGGCGGTCGGCAGGGAACTCGGGATCCTCCGTGATGGGGCGGGTGCGCTTGCCGGAGCGGACCTCGACCGGATGTCGGACGATGAGCTCGCCGTGGCGGTGAAGACGACGGACATCTTTGCGCGCATCTCGCCGGAGCACAAACTCCGGATCGTGAACGCATTCCTGAGCCACGGAGAAGTAGTGGCGATGACGGGCGACGGCGTGAATGATGCGCCGTCGCTCAAGCGTGCGGATATCGGGGTGGCCATGGGGATCACCGGTACCGACGTGAGCAAAGAAGCGTCCGACATGATCCTCACGGACGACAATTTCGCGACGATCGTGGAAGCCGTCCGCGAAGGGCGCAGCATCTTTCAGAACATCCGGAAATATCTCGTCTTCCTTCTCAGCGGGAACCTTGGCACGGTCCTCGCGCTCGTCATCGCGTTGCTCGCCGGCATGCCGCTGCCGCTTGCCGCCGTGCAGGTGCTGTTCATCAACTTCATCATGGACGGCCTGATCGCGATCGCCCTGGGCGTCGAACCGCCGGAAAGCGGCATCATGCGTCATACGCCGCGCCGCCGGTCGGAAGGGATGCTCGACACGAACGCGCTCACGATGATCGGGGTGATCGGCCTGGTGATCGGTCTCGTGCCGCTCGGGGTGTACACACTCGCGCTCGATATGCAGATGTCCGAGATCTACGCCATGACCCTGTTCTACTGGGCGCTCATCGCGTCACGGCTCGTGAACGGCCTGAACTGCCGTTCGCTGACCGACTCGGTGGTCCGCGGCCGGGCCTCGCGGCATCCGAATCCGGTGTTGTATGCCAGCATGGCGATCACGGTCGTGCTCACCGGGCTGACGGTCTATGTGCCCGGCCTGGACGCGGTGTTCATGACCACGGCGCTGAAGCCGGCGCATGTGGGATACATCCTTGCAGCGTCGCTGCTGGTGTTGATCGTGGGGGAGACCGTGAAGGTGATACGGAAGCGCGCGGCGGGAGGGGGTGCCCCGGCTCCCGCCGGCAGGTGATCGCGGAGGTATCGTGACTAGGCCCGGCGGGTGCGCAGCCAGTCGATGGTCGCCGTGAAGCCGTCTTCCAGGGTGAAGGAGGGCGCGAATCCCAGCAGGGTGCGTGCCCGGGTCGTATCGGCGAGCGAGTGTTTCACGTCGCCCGCGCGCTCCTCGGCGTGGATGATGCGGCTGGAGGAGCCCGTGATCTTCTTCAGCGTGTCGGCGAGCGCGCGGATGCTCATGCTCCTGCCGCACGCGATGTTGTAGACTCCCGTGGCATTCCCTTCTGCGGCGGCCGCGTTCGCGGCAACGATATCCTTGACGTAGATGAAGTCTCTGGTCTGTTCGCCGTCGCCGTAGATCACCAGGTCCTCATTGCGCAGACAGCGGTCGATGAAGATGGGAACGGCGGCAGCGTACTGCGATTTCGGATTCTGGCGTGGGCCGAAGACGTTGAAGTACCGGAGGCAGGTGACCGGCTGATTGCAGTCCTCGGTGAACATGCGCGCGTAATACTCATCGTCGAGTTTGGTGATCGCATACGGGCTGCGCGGCTCGGGGACCATGCTCTCGAGTTTGGGCACCACGGGATTGTTGCCGTAGATCGCGGCGGAGGACGAGATCACGACCTTGCGCACGCCGCTTGCGCGCGCCGCTTCCAGGACATGGAGGGCACCGCGGACGTTGATGTCCACCGTTTCGCGTGGCTTCTCCATGGATTCCGGGACGCTCACCAGCGCAGCGAGGTGGAACACGTAGTCCACACCCTTCATGAGCTGATGGACAAGGGTTTCATCCGTCACGCTTCCTTCCACGAGGCGCACGTTGAAGCCTTCGAGGTTGTGACGGAACCCGGAGCGGAAGCTGTCGAGGACCGTTACGGACGCCTTCCGGTGATAGTGTTCAACGATATGGCTCCCGATGAAGCCGGAGCCTCCGGTCACGAGGATGTTCATGGTCATCTCCATTGTGCTCAGGAAGTTCGGGAAAATCCCGTGGAGATGCAACGTCATGCGAGGCCACAGGTAAAGCAGAAGGATCGGATATGAGATCGAACGGGAGGTACGGGCAGGTGGCGGACCGCGCACTGGGCATGTGGGTGAAGCTGGCCCGGGCGTACGCGACGATGAGCAGGTTGACCGCCGGGGACATCCGGCGGTACGGCCTGACGCAGGCCCAGTTCGGCGTTCTGGAATCCCTTGGCCACAAGGGGCGGATGACGCTGGGCGATCTGGCGCACACAAGCCTGTCGACGGGAGGGAACATCACCGTGGTGGTGAACAATCTCATCCGGGTGGGGCTGGTCAAGCGGACGGTCAGCACCCTGGACCGTCGCGTGGTCTTCGTGGCCCTGACGCCCCGGGGGACGAGGTTGTTCCGGCGGATCTTTCCGCGGCATGCGGAAGCGGTGGCGCGGATCGCCTCCGTCCTGTCCGCCGAGGAACAGGAACGCCTGGGGGACCTGCTGCGGAAGCTCGGCCGGGGGGCGGAAGAACAGGGAATTACTTCAAATTTAAAATAATTGCCCCGGCGGGGAACTTCCGCTTGCCTCTCCTGCGTTCCATAGGTATATCGGTACTCGACCCCAACGTCCATGTTCAGGAGCCGCCTATGCAGCGCACGATCCTTGCCGTCCTCACCCTCGTCCTCGCCATCAGCGGGGCCGTTGCCCAGACCACGTGGAAGCTTGACAATGCCCACAGCGCGGTCAAGTTCTCCGTCACCCATATGGTCATCGCCGAGGTCCCCGGGAATTTCCGCGAGTTCGACGTGACCTTCACGCAGAAGGGCACCGCCGACTTCGCAGGAAGCTCGCTGTCCGCCACGATCAAGACCGCCAGCATCAATACCGACAACGAAGGGCGCGACAAGCACCTTCGCTCGGACGATTTCTTCAATGCCGACAAGTTCCCGGCGATCACGTTCACGAGCACGTCGTTCGAGAAGACCGGCACCGATACCTATGTGATCAAGGGCGACCTCACCATCCGCGATGTCACAAAGCCGGTGGTGCTGAATGCCCGCTACACCGGTACCGTGAAGGATCCCAGGGGCAACACCAAGATCGGCTTCAAGGCGACCACCGCGATCAATCGCTTTGACTTCGGCGTGAAATGGAACAAGGCCGTGGAGGCAGGCGGGCTGGTCGTGGGCGAGACCGTGGACATCACCCTGCTGATGGAGTTCGCACAGGCGAAGTGATCCCCGGCAGTACACCGGAGCAGGACCAGAGGTGAAGGGCGGAGACGGCACAACGTTCTCCGCCCTTCGCCGTTCTTCCGTCAGGCCTTCCGTCCCCATTTCAGCCACTCCCACTGCGCCGGTCCGGCCGGCGTTTCCGGGCCTTCGTCCCCTTCACCCGTTTTCCTTTTGCCTTTTTCCCCTCCTTTGATATATTGCGTTCTCTCACATCCACCCCAGAGGAACATTCATGAGTGCCGCACCCGAACCCCTCCTGGTCGCCAAAGGCGACAGGGAAGTCTTTCTCCTCCCCACGATGGCCAACCGCCATGGCCTGATCGCCGGCGCGACAGGAACCGGAAAGACGGTCAGCCTCCAGGTCCTCGCCGAACACTTCAGCCGCATCGGTGTGCCCGTGTTCATGGCCGACGTCAAGGGAGACCTCTCCGGCATCTCGCAGGCAGGCGTCAGCAAACCGAAGATCGAGGAGCGCATCAAACAGCTCGGCCTGCAGGACTTTGCGTATGCCGCCTCACCGGCGGTCTTCTGGGATGTGTTCGGCGAGCAGGGCCACCCGGTCCGTGCCACCATCTCCGAGATGGGGCCGATGCTGCTGTCGCGCCTCCTCGCGCTGAACGATACGCAGTCGGGTGTGCTCACCATGGTCTTCAAGATCGCCGATGATAACGGGTTGTTGCTGCTCGATCTCAAGGACCTGCGCGCGATGCTCGAACACGTGGGCAACAATGCGTCCGAGTACAAGACAAGCTACGGCAACGTGTCGGCCGCCAGTATCGGTACCATCCAGCGCGGTTTGCTCGGACTGGAGGAGCAGGGCGGGGACACGTTCTTCGGCGAGCCCGCGCTTGACCTGGAAGACCTGATCCAGACCGACACCAAGGGGCGCGGGATCATCAACATTCTCGCCGCGGACAAACTCCTTCTCTCGCCGCAACTCTATGCGACCTTCCTTCTCTGGATGCTCGCGGAGTTGTTCGAACGCCTGCCGGAAGTGGGGGATGCCGACAAGCCGAAGCTGGTGTTCTTCTTCGACGAGGCCCATCTGTTGTTCAACGATGCGCCGAAGCCGCTGCTCACCAAGATCGAGCAGGTCGTCCGGCTCGTCCGCTCAAAAGGTGTCGGCGTCTACTTCATCAGCCAGAACCCGCTCGACATCCCCGACGTCGTTCTCGGGCAGCTCGGGAACAGGGTGCAACATGCGCTTCGGGCGTTCACACCGCGCGACCAGAAGGCTGTGAGGGCGGCGGCAGAAACGTTCCGGGCCAACCCCGGGCTCGATGTGGAGAAGGCCATCATGGAACTCGGCGTCGGTGAAGCACTTGTATCGTTCCTCGATGCGAAGGGAACGCCGGGCGTCGTGGAACGTGCCCTCGTGTGTCCGCCCCACGGGCAGATCGGGCCGGTGACCCCCGATCAGCGTGCGGCGATCATCAAAGGCTCCGTGCTCTACGGCCACTACGAGAAACTGGTGGACCGCGAATCGGCGTATGAGAAGCTCAGGGCCCGGGTGGCCGGGGCCGCGGCGGAACCGCAGCAGGCGCGTGGCGACGCGCCCGTGCCCCTCCCGAAGACGCGCGGGGGACGCGAGCCTGAATCGATCATGGCGTCGATGGCGAAGAGCGCACTCCGCGCCGCCGGCACGCAGATCGGCCGTGAAGTGATCCGGGGCGTGCTGGGATCGATCCTGGGGGGCAGGAAGAGGTAGCGGCCCACAGGCCAGCGACCGGGACATCGGCATCTGTGCCGGAGAATGAGAAGGGCGAGAGAACGTGTGGGTTCTCTCGCCCTTCTGCGTCACGGCCGGACCGGCAG
The DNA here is from genome assembly GCA_016707525.1 of Ignavibacteriota bacterium. Lineage (NCBI taxonomy): Bacteria > Pseudomonadati > Ignavibacteriota > Ignavibacteriota bacterium. The sequence continues at coordinate 747,569 of JADJHP010000001.1, read as the reverse complement.
CAGTTGCGCTACGATCCTGTTGTCTGCTCCGTCTATTTCCGGGGACCTGCTGCTTTCACTTCTGCCGGGCACCCGTCTTCGTACTTCTTGAAATTCTCCACGAACCGCGTGGCGAGTTCCTTGTATCTGCGCATATACTCGTTCTTGTCCGGCCATGAACCCGAGGGGTTCAGGATGGACTCCGGGACGCCGTCGCACTGCTGCGGCACGCTGAATCCGAATACGGGGTCGACCGTGTACGGCACATCGAGCAGCTTCCCGCTCAATGCTGCGTTCAGCAGCGCGCGTGTACCTGATGCTGATGCGCTTGCCGATGCCGTACGGCCCGCCGATCCATCCCGTGTTCACCAGCCAGCAGGTCGCCCCATGCCGGAGGATCTTCCGTTTCAGCAGATCAGCGTAGAACGCCGGGCGGTGCACCATGAACGGCGCACCGAAACAGGTGCTGAAGGTCATCTCCGGTTCCTTGCTCAACCCCACCTCGGTCCCGGCGATCTTCGATGTGTACCCCGAAATGAACTGATACAGCGCCTGGTCGGGCGTGAGCTTTGCGATCGGCGGCATCACCCCCGATGCATCGCAGGTGAGGAGGATGATGTTCTTCGGATGCCCGCCCATCTTCTCCGGCACCGCGTTCGCGATGAAGTCCAGAGGATACGAGGCACGCGTATTCTCCGTCAGCGATTCGTCATCGAGGTCGATGATGCGCGTGACCGGGTCATACACGACGTTCTCGAGCACCGTGCCGAACCGGTGCGTCGCTGCATAGATCTCGGGTTCGGCCTGCGCGGAGAGCTGGATCACCTTCGCGTAGCATCCGCCTTCGAAGTTGAACACGCCGTCGTCACTCCACCCGTGCTCGTCGTCGCCGATCAGCCGCCGCCCGGGATCTGCCGAGAGTGTGGTCTTCCCGGTGCCGGAGAGCCCGAAGAACAACGCGGTGTCCCCCTCCGGCCCGATGTTCGCCGAACAATGCATCGGCATCACCGTCTGAAGGGGGAGGAGGTAGTTGAGGATCGTGAAGACGGACTTCTTGATCTCGCCGGCATACCCGGTGTTGCCGATGATGCAGAGCTTCTGCGCGAAGTTCACCACGATGAAGGTGTTCGTCGCCGTGCTGTCGATCTGCGGGATGCCTTTGAACGACGGTACAGCGATGACGGTGAACTCGGGCACATGGCGCCGCAGCTCTTCGTTCGTGGCGGGCATGAGGAACATGTTCCGCGCGAAGTGGCTGTGCCACGCGTACTCGGTGATGATGCGCACCGGCAGGCGGTAGTTCGGATCGGCACCCGCGTAGCAGTCCTGCACGAAGACGTCCCGCCCCTGGAGGAACCCCTGCAGCCGGTTGTACAGGTCGTTGAACTTGTCGGGGTTGAACGGCCGGTTGTACTCGCCCCACCAGATGTGGTCCTCGGTCGACGGTTCGCGCACGACGAACTTATCGTTGGCGGACCGCGCCGTGTGTTTCCCGGTATTCACAATGATCGGGCCGTTCTGTGCGATGCGCGCTTCGCGGCGGAAGGTGATCTCTTCGTACAGCGCCTCCGTGGGGAGGTTCCAGTAGGCCATGCGCAGATTGCTGAGCCCGTGGGAGTCGAGGCCGAAGTCGCTCTTGACCGCGGAGGCCTCGCCCTGTGCCGGGGTCTTGATATCCAGAATGTTGTTCATAGCCAGTCCCGTGTCATTTTGCGTTCGCCGATGTAGATCTCGTTCGGAGCGGTCGGGTCGAGTGCCCACTTGATCCGCTCGATGCCCTGCTTGATATCCTTCACCGTGGTGGCATAGCTCAACCGGAGGTGACCCTCCATGCCGAACTCCTTGCCCGGGACGGTGACCACGAGGGCCTTCTTGAGGAGGAACTGGGAGAGCTCGACGGAGCTCTTATTGTAGGCGCGGAAGTCCGGCAGGCAGTAGTATGTTCCCTCCGGCGGTGTGATATGGATGCCGTTGAACGCCCGCAACTCCTGGATCATCACGTTCCGGTTGTTCTCCAGCGTCATGCGCAGCGTCTCCACCACGCTCTGGAGGCCGATGAGGGCACCTTCGGCCGCGGCCTGCAGGATCACGGAGGTACAGGAGGTGGTCTGTGCCTGGACGTTGGTCATGACCTCCACGATCTTCCGGGGAGCAACGACCCAGCCGATCCGGAACCCGGTCATGCCGTACAGCTTCGAGATGCCGTTGATCGAAATGACCTTGGTCGAGTCGAGGTCCTTCGTGGTGCAGCTATAGGCGGACGTGGTACGCTTCCCATCGAACACCAGACGGTGATAGATATCGTCCATGATGAGATAGATGCCCTTGCGTTCGCACAGCTCGACAAGTTGTCCGATCAGTTCCGCCGGATACACCGCACCCGACGGGTTGTTCGGGCTGTTCACGATGATGGCCTTGGTGTAGGAACTGACCGCGCGCTCGATGTCCGCCATGCGCGGAATGAACTTGCCATCCTCGGGCGTTACGATCACCGGCACGCCGTACACCATCTTGATCATCTCGGGATAGCTGACCCAGTAGGGGGCGAGGACGATCACTTCTTCCTGGGGGTTGACGATGGTGAAGAGGAGATTGAAGAGTGCCTGCTTCGCGCCGGCGGAGACCAGGATGTTCTCGGGTGCGGCGATCCGGTCGTAGTTCTCTTCCGTGTACCGGATGATCGCTTTGCGGAGCGAGGGAATGCCCTCGGTGGGCGTGTACTTGATGTCGCCGGTGTTCAGCTTCGCTGCAGAACTCAGGATCGCGTTGATCGGCGCGCGGTTCTTCGGTTCTCCGGCGCCGAGATGGATGACCGCTTCGCCACGCTCCCGGAGCAGCCGGGCCTGTTCATTGAGCGCGAGGGTCGGGCTTTCGGCGATGGATCGTGCCAATTGACTGATGCTCATGCGTACGTTCGCCTCCTGATGACTTGGGTTTGGAACTGGGAGAGCAAATTGTGAAGGGTAGAAGAACGGGGTACCAGTGACCGAAGTTACCGAAATCGACTCTGGGAAGCAACCGTGCCGCGATGCCCGGTCCGGGTGCGGGTGTTGAGACTTTCAACGCTCGCGCGAGTGGCCAATTGTGACCTCCTGCATGATAGAACACGCAGGGTCGGGGTTCTCCATGCCCGAACATGTCAAAACTGTGAAGTATCTCTGGACATACAGTTGGCACTCCGCTTGCAAGGATGAAGCGAGATGCAGGGGGACACCGTCAGCTACCACGCTCAACCACACCTGGAGGTCGTATCCATGAAGAAGATTTGGCTCATGCTGTTGTTCGCGGTCCTGGTCACCGGTCTGCTCTTCACCATAGGCGGATGTTCGAAAGATGACGACGGCCCGTCGGGGCCGGCGACGACCTCGATCTCCGCGAACGGTACGCTGGCGCCGACCTCGCGTACGCAGGCCCAGGGTACATTGTTCGTGACCGATCAGGATGGGAACGCGATCACCGGTCTGACCTCGTCGAACATCACCGCTCGCTTGCGTTGGGGGACGGCGAAGGTGACGGTTGCCGACTCACTCACCGGCACCATCATTCTGCAGACGCTGTCGCAATCCGGCAAGAATATCGCCGTCGCCATGACCATGGATTACAGCGGCAGCATGTACTACGGTGCATATGACTCTGTTGCGAGGAAGTATGTGACGATCAAGAATATGGAGACCGCCGTGAAGACGTTCGTCACGGCCATGGGCACCTCGGACCGCGCCGAGATCATCAAGTTCGGTGACCTCGCACAGGTGTCCGTCGTCCAGCCGTTCACGTCCGACAAGAACCTGCTGTTGCGGGCCGCGGACACCCTGTCGTTCGACCGCAATCTGACCGCGCTGTACAGCTCCATCGTCCGCGGACTGATCGACGCATCCGGGCAGTCCTCCTCGAGCTACGCCCGTGCCGTGGTCGCGTTCACCGACGGTGGTGAGAACGACTCGAATGTCCCGCGGGATTCGATCTTCCGCGCGTCGCGGCGGAATGCGATCCCGGTCTATACGGTCGGACTCTTCGACAGCGCCTATCACTCGACACCTCCGGGTGCCTACAGCTCGGAGCGGGATCTGGTCCAGATCGCCGACAGCACAGGCGGGTTCTACTTCTACGCGCCGAATCCGGCCCAGCTGGTCCAGGTCTATCAGCGTATCAGCGGACAGTTGTCCAACGCGTACGCCATCACGATCAATTGGCCGGGCACGGGTCTGCCGCCGGCCGGCACGCAGGTGAGCGTCATCATCACCATCACGCATAGCGGATTCACCTCGACCTTCACACGGACCTACACCATGCCGTAAGAAGGAGGCGGGACGCTGAGCCCGAAACCGGCCTCCGCCTTGGCGGGGGCCGGTTTTTTGCGTATATTATCCCACCGGTAACGCCTGTTCTGCTGCAACCCCCCAGTGGAGATCCCCATGTCACAACGCCTCGTGCAGGAATGCAATGCGCTCATCAAGCGCCACAAGATCGAGATGATCGATCTGAAGTGCATCGACCTTACCGGTGCACTGCACCACATTTCACTCCCGGTCCACCCGGGCCTCCTTCAACGCTTGCTCAATGAAGGTGTCGGGTTCGATGGATCGAGTTACGGATTCCGGAAGGTCGAGAACAGCGATATGATCATGATCCCCGACCTGAAGACCGCGGTCCTGGATCCCTTTCGTACCATGCCCACGCTGAGCTTCTATGCGAATATCTTCCTCACCGATGAGGCCCGCACGCCGTTCTCGCAGGACGGACGGGCGCTGGCCGTGAAGGCCGAGCAGCTTCTGCGTGATGCTGTCGGCGTCGATACGTCTCTCTGGGGTCCGGAATTCGAGTTCTACATCTTCTCGCGTGTGCGCTTCGACACCCGCACCTCTTCTTCCTTCTATGAGGTGGAGCACGCCGAAGAGTTCTTCAAGAACGCATATCATGCCGCGAATCCGTTCGATGTCTATGACGATTTCCGCGACGATGCCTGCGCGCTGCTCAAGCGTTTCGGGATCAAGGTGAAATATCATCACCACGAGACGGGTGAACGCGGACAGCAGGAGATCGAGACACACTTCGCCGATCTGCTCACGACCGCGGACAATATCATCACCGCGAAGTACGCGCTGTTCAACTTCGCGCGACAGCGCGACCTCTTCATCACGTTCATGCCGAAGCCGATGTACCAGCAGGCGGGGAACGGGATGCACCTGCACCTCTTCCTCACGAAGGATGGAAAGAATGCCTTCTACCAGAAAGGGGAGTACGGGAACGTGAACGCCCTCGGACGGCACTTCATCGGCGGGTTGCTCAAGCATGCCCCCGCGCTGTCGGCATTCACCAACCCTTCCACGAACTCGTACAAGCGCCTTGTGCCAGGCTTCGAAGCTCCTGTCGCCCTCACCTACGGCATGGGGAACCGTGCCTCGGCGATCCGCATCCCGAAGTATGTGTCCAATCCGGCGGAGACGCGCTTCGAATATCGTCCGCCGGACGCCACCGCGAATCCGTATCTCTGCCTGTCGGCCATGCTCCTCGCGGGGCTCGACGGCATACGCAAGAAGATCGATCCGGTGAAAGAGGGGTACGGGCCGTTCGACAAGAACATCCAGGACGATTCAGCGCGCGAGCATATCCAGTTCCTTCCGCGCAACCTGGATGAGGCGCTCGATGCCCTCGCGGCCGACCAGGAGTTCCTCAAGCAGGGAAGCGTCTTCAGCCAGGAACTCATCGACCAGTGGGTGAAGTTGAAGGAGCAGGAGATCAAGTCGATCGGGACGATGCCTCATCCCTTCGAATACAAAATGTACTTCAATCTCTAGGAAGAATGATGGTCATGAGGACAGTGGTATTCTGGACCCTTGCCGTGGTTGTGACCGTGGCATCCGGCATCTATCAGCGGAGGACGGGGCCGACGTACCCGCTCTCGGGAACGGCCGACCTCCGGGGAGGATCGATCGCATACTCGCTTCCCCGCAGTCACGGCGGCGATGGGGATCAGGAGGTCCGCATCACGACCGGTGCTGTTCCGGCGACGGGCACGCTCGCATGGAAGCGCCACAAGACGAACGATCCGTGGATGGCGGTGGAGATGACACAGGAGAACGGTGCGCTCGTCGCGAGTCTTCCGCACCAGCCCCCGGCAGGGAAGTTGGATTACAGGGTCACCCTGCGATCAGGTGAGACGAACGTGCAGTTGCCCGTTGAAGGTGGCGTGGTCATCCGGTTCCGCGGCGATGTGCCCGCGGCGGTCCTTGTCACGCATGTCGCCGTGATGTTCCTCAGCATGCTGTTCTCGGTGAGGGCGGGATTGGAATTGTGGGGGACCGGCAAGAACCTGAAGCAGATGATGTATGTGACGCTTGTCCTGATGGGTATCGGTGGGTTGATCCTCGGGCCGATCGTACAGAAGTACGCTTTTGATGCCTACTGGACGGGGTGGCCGTTCGGACATGATATGACGGACAACAAGACCCTTGTCGCGTTCCTGGCATGGGGCGTGGCCGTCGCCATGTTCCACCGGGGGAAGCATTCTGCGCGATGGGCGTTCGGCGCGGCGGTCGTGACGCTGATCGTCTTCCTGATCCCGCACAGTGTGCTGGGATCGGAATTGAACTACGAAGAGATGGACAAGGCTGCGAAGCCTGCGGGTGCGGCCCTCACGTTGCCGGCGCGGATCGATCGGCCGGGACAGGGCATCGATGGGGGCACGGCCACCCGGCCGGGCACTGCGTCAGAAGTGCTCGCATTGCCTGCGGCCTGACCGGCGAGCGGCCATACTATCTCTGTATCCTCAGGTCAAAGATGCGGTCGTCCCGCTGCAGGGCGCGGACGACCGCCATCCCTTCCGTCACCCTGCCGATGATCGTGTAGCGCCCGTCCAGATGTGGCTGTGGTGAGTGTGTGATGAAGAACTGCGACCCTTCCGTGTCCTTTCCTGCACTCGCGATCCCGATGGTCCCTTCCCCGTACTGCAATGCAGAGAACTCCGAACGGAGTGAGAACCCCGGGCCGCCCCAGCCGTCGCCGCGCGGGCATCCGCCCTGCGTGACGAAATTGGGGACCACGCGGTGGAAGGTGAGGCCCCTGTAGAATCCCCGTTGCTCCGAGAGCTTGACGAGTGCCATCACCGTGAACGGCGCGGCATTCTTGTAGAAGGACGCCTGGATGGTCCCGCGTGCGGTCTCGAGCGATACCTGTAACGTCTCCGGGAGAGCGCGCAAGAATGTGAAGTCGAAGTCCGTGTAGAATGCTTCCTGTGCGACGGGGAGGCGTGAGACATAATCCGTTCCCGTGATCCGGCCCAACGCTTTTGCCGCCGCGATCGCGATGGTCCGGTCGGAGGAACGGAGGTGGTCCAGCAGCGGGAGCACCGCCCGGTTATCGCCTATCGTGCCGAGGGCGCCGATGAGTTCCTGCATCGCCTCGAGCCCGTCAGGGAGTCGTTGGGCGCTCAGAGCCTTGAGCAAGAGCGGGACGATCGACTGATCGCGGATGATGGAGTCCGTCAGCGCACCGGCGGCCGTTCCGGTGATGGCGACATCTTCGGATGACACGGCCTCGAGCAATGCGCCCCGTACGGATCCGGGAATGCTCTGGTCCCACGTGCATCTGCGGGCGAGCGCACTGAGTCCGTCAATGGCACCACATGCGCGCACCGGATCGGAGGAACGCGACATTTCGGTGAGCCGGCGAAGCCCGGACGGATCTCCCGTTGCTCCGAGGGCCCGGAGAAGATCTGCGTGCAGGTGCCGGGGCGTGGTGGCAGTGGGGAGTCCATGCGGGAACGCGGCCGGACCGAGCAACGCCGCGGCCGACTGTGCGGCTTCAGACTGCACGGTCCAGACGAAATTCCCTGATTCGTTCATCGCGAGCCGCCGGAGGTGCTGGAAGAGCTCTGCTGCACCTCCCAACGTGTCGGCCGCAACGAGGTCGGAGTTTCGCAACGCCGCGAGCGCCGTGACGGCGACCATATTGTCACTGTCATAGAAGGCACGCCGGAAGATAAGCAGCGTGCTCGGGTCGGTCCTGACCGGGAAGGCCGTGAGTGCCCTGAGGGCATTCACGCGGACGCGCCAGTCGCTGTCGAATTCCGCGAGCCGCCGGAGGGGGTCCAGTCCGACCCGGGTGTCTTTGAGCTTGCCAAGGAGAGCCGCGAGGTTCATGCGGACGAGCGGATCCGGATGCTGGCGGAGGAGCGCGAGGTGTTCGATCTCCGCTGCGATCTCCGGTGTCGCCCCTGTCCGCTGAAGGGCGTACATGGTCTGCCAGGTCGTTGCATCCTGTGGATAGGTATGGCGCAGAAGATACCTGGTTGCCGCAGGGCTGGTGACCCCACGGATCGCGAACCGAACGAGGGCCATGGTCAGGCCATCGGTATGCTGTTCGTTCGCACTGTTGCCGTACCGGATGAGGAGGTCGGAGAGCGCATCGGCAGATGCGAACTTGCCGAGTTCTTCCATGAGTTCCGAGGGCGTGCCAATGTCGGGAAGACGCTTCCAGATCAGTTCGCGTTCGAGCGATGCCCGTGCGCTGGATGAAAGAGGGAGGGCGGTTTGCCCAATGGCGAGACAGGCGGACCGCTGGACGTCACGATCCGGGTCCTGCAGCCGGCCCATGATCACTCCGAGCGCGTTGCTGTCCTGGATGCTGGCGTACGCACGCACAGCCCGTTCCCGGACGATGGGGTCGGCATCCTCGAGCAGGGCGCTGAGCGAGCCATCGTTCTGCGTCCTCCGGTCCTGGATCCTCAGGATCGTCTCCAAACGCTCGATGCGCTTGTTCGCCCGATCGAGGGCCGTCTGGGCATGGAGGGTGGGCAGGACAACAACGAGAAGCAGGACGAGTGTGGTCCGGGTGCGCATGAGAGCCCCTCAGGTGGTGGCAGATCTTCAGGAACATAGACAAATCGGGGGCAAAGCTCAAGGCTCGGTTTGATACTCTGTCTTCAAATCTCTATATTAAAGATTCACTTGAAGGAGTAAACGGTGGCGACTTTCACGAAAAGAACACACACCTGCGGTGCATTACGTCTGGAATCGACCGGGACACGGGTCACCCTGAACGGGTGGGTCGATGTCCGCAGGGACCTTGGCGGTGTCATTTTCATCGATTGCCGTGACCGTTACGGCAAGACCCAGGTGGTGTTCAATCCGCAGAATAACGCCGATGCCTACCAGCTTGCGAAAGAGCTCAGGAGCGAATTTGTGATCTCCGTCTCCGGGGTGGTGGAGAAGCGCCCCGCAGGAACGGAGAATCCGGACCTGCCGACCGGGATGATCGACGTCCTGGCGGACGATCTGCAGATCCTGAGCAAAGCCGACACGCCACCGTTCCCCATCGATGACAGCGTGGAGGCGAACGAGGATATACGGTTGAAATACCGCTACCTTGACCTTCGCCGGCCCGAGCTCCAGCGGAACATGATGCTCCGGCACCAGCTGTATCAGCTCGTGCATGCCTATTTCCACGAGCGGCAGTTCATCGAGGTGGAGACCCCTGTTCTCATGAAGAGCACGCCCGAGGGGGCGCGCGACTACCTCGTGCCGAGCCGCGTGCATCGCGGAAAGTTCTATGCCTTACCGCAGTCGCCGCAGACCTACAAACAGATCCTGATGGTGGCCGGGTACGATCGCTATATGCAGATCGTGAAGTGCTTCCGGGATGAGGACCTGCGGGCGGACCGCCAGCCGGAGTTCACGCAGATCGACGTGGAAATGTCCTTCGTGGATGAATCCGATATCCGCGACCTTACCGAAGGATTGATGCAGCGCGTCTACAAGGAATTCAAGGGCGTGGACCTGACGCTCCCGTTGCCGCGGCTCACGTACAAAGAAGCGATGGAGCGGTATGGCAGCGACAAGCCCGACACACGGTTCGGCCTGGAGATCGGCTGCCTGAACGACCTCGTGCGCGAGGCGCCGTTCAAGGTGTTCTCGGAGAACGTCAAGCGCGGCGGGGTGGTCGGTGGCTTTGTGGTCCCCGGCGGCGCGTCGTTCACGCGGAACCAGATGGACAATCTTGTCGACTTTTCGAAGTCGCTCGGTGCAGGCGGGCTTGTGTACATCAAGTGGACCGAGAACGGTCTGGAAAGTCCGAACGAAAAGTTCCTGGGCAAGGAGCTTCTGGAACGCATCACCACGCACCTGGGCGGGAAGCAGGGCGACCTGGTCATGATGATCTCTGACACATGGAGCCGGGCATACAATTTCCTCGGGATGCTCCGCCTGGAGATGGCGCGGCGGTTGAACCTGATCGACGAGACGAAGACCGCGATGCTCTGGGTGACGGAGTTCCCGCTCCTGGAATATGACGATGAGGAAAAGCGGTTCGTGGCGGTGCACCATCCGTTCACGTCGCCGCATGCGGATGATATCGCGCTCCTCGACACCGAGACGGGGAAGGTGCGCGCGCGCGCCTATGATCTCGTGCTGAACGGCACCGAGATCGCAGGCGGAAGCATCCGTATCTTCGACCAGACGCTCCAGAAGAAGATGTTCGCATTGATGGGGATCGGTGAAGAGGAAGCGAACCGGAAGTTCGGGTTCCTCCTCTCAGCGTTCCGGTTCGGTGCCCCGCCACACGGCGGGATCGCCTTCGGGTTCGACCGTCTGATGATGCTCCTCACCGGCATGAAGTCGATCCGGGACGTCATTGCGTTCCCGAAGACCGCCAGTGCGGTGTCGTTGATGGATGAAGCCCCGAATGAAGTGGACGAGAAGCAACTCCGGGAACTGCATATCCGTACGGTCTGAGCCGCGTCTTGATCCGTCTGTCAACCGCCCGAGGGCGGCAACTGTCTATACAAGAGTGTGAAGAAGGATACGACAATGTTCGAGAATCAGAAAGCAGGCATCAAGGAACTCACGGAACGGCTCAAGGGTCTCCGAGGTTATCTTTGACCTCGATGGCAAGGAAAAGATCGTAGCAGAGCTGCAGGCACGGTCGCACGCGGCGAGTTTCTGGGACGACAATGTTGCCGCCCAGAAGGTGATGCAGGAGATCGCCGGACGAAAGTCGTGGATCGATCAGTGGACGGCCCTCGCACGAAAACTGGATGACGCGCAGTCCCTGATCGAACTTGCGGAAGAGTCGGGAGAGGGTTCCTACGAAGCTGAGATCGTGGGTGAACTGCAGACCGTGCGCACCGGGATGGAGGAGCTCGAGTTCCGGAACATGCTCAGCGGTGTGGACGATGAGCGGAACTGCATCCTCGTGATCCATGCCGGGGCCGGTGGTACGGAGGCGCAGGACTGGGGCGAGATGCTGCTGCGGATGTACATCCGCTGGGCGGAAGCGAAGGGGTTCACGGTGGCGTTGGTGGACCGTCAGGACGGTGACTCGGCGGGGATCAAGAGTGCGGCGGTCGAAGTGACCGGGCAGTACGCGTACGGGTACCTCAAGGCGGAGAACGGTGTGCACCGGCTCGTCCGCATCTCGCCGTTCGATGCCAACGCACGCCGCCACACGTCGTTCGCTTCCGTGTTCGTCTATCCGGAGATGGAGGACGACGTCGAGATCGAGGTCAATCCTGTGGACCTGAAGGTCGACACGTTCCGTTCGGGCGGCAAGGGCGGGCAGAATGTGAACAAGGTCGAGACCGCGGTGCGTATCACCCACGTCCCCTCCGGTATCATCGTTGCCTGTCAGCAGGAGCGTTCGCAGTTCCAGAACAAGGAACGCGCCATCAAGATGCTGAAGTCGCAGTTGTACCAGCGACGCAAGGAAGAGGAAGAGGCGAAGCGGGATGCGATCGAGAACACCAAGAAGAAGATCGAGTGGGGGAGCCAGATCCGCTCCTATGTCTTCCATCCGTACAACCTGGTGAAAGACCACCGGACGGATATCGAGACGAGCAATGTGGCCGCCGTCATGGACGGCGACCTTGATGCATTCATGCGCGGCTTCCTGATGGCTTCAGGGACGAAGGGTCCATCATAAGATGCAGTACACCCACTTCATCGCGTCGCGTTACCTCCGGTCACGCCGCAATGCGGGGTTCTTTTCATTCATTGCCGGGATCTCGGTGCTGGGCGTGATGCTCGGCACCGCGACCCTCATCATCGCGCTCTCCGTTCTCGGCGGGTTCGAGAAGGAGATCACCGAAAAGGTGGTCGGCTTCACGAGCCACGTGCAGGTGAGCGGGTTTCAGAACTTGCCTTTGCGCGAGTACCGCGAGAACGCCCTCCGCATCTCCACCTGTTCACCCTCCGTCATCGGCGTCATCCCGTACGTCGCGCGCGAAGCGTTGATCCGGTCGCGCCACGGCGTGGACGGCATCCTTCTCAAAGGGATCGACGGGACCAAGGAGGAACTGGCCGCGCGGAAGTATATGGTCGCCGGTGAGTTCATCCTGGAGCAGCCGCAGGGTGCCACACCCGGGATCGTGCTCGGACGGAAACTCGCCTCGCGGCTCGCGGTCGACGTCGGAGACAAGGTCGTCGTGTTCGGCGTCGGGCGCATCCTGGAGGGCGGGCAGGGGCGTGCGATGGCGTTCAAGGTGACCGGGATCTACGAGAGCGGGATGGCGGAATACGATGATGTCTATGCCTACGCCCCGTTGAAGGAGGCGCAGATCCTCTTCCAGGTGCCGGATGCGGTCTCCGGGTACGACATCCAGCTCAGCCGCGCCGACAGCGCGGACGCTGTCGCAGAGCGGATCACCGACATGCTCGGATATCCGCATTTCGCGCGGACGGTCTTCGAATCCTACCGGAATCTCTTCAGCTGGATCGAACTCCAGAAGAAACCCATCCCGATCATCCTCGGGCTCATCATCATCGTCGCCACCGTGAACATCATCGGAACGCTGCTGATGATGGTGCTGGACAAGACGAGGGAAGTGGGTGTGCTCGCCGCGATGGGGGCGACCAGGTGGGGGATCACGCTTATTTTCCTCCGCCAGGGGCTCTTCATCGCATTGCTCGGCACCGCCCTCGGCGATCTCCTGGCATTCTCTGCGCTCTTGCGCAGCAGGAATTGCACATCTTCTCGCTTCCCAGCGACATCTATTTCATGACGTCGGTGCCGGTGCTGCTGCGGTGGGAGGATTTTGCGCTGGTCTCCGTGATCACCGTTGCGCTCTGTCTCCTGAGTGCCCTCGTGCCGGCGCGGCTCGCCGCACGCCTCGATCCTGTCTCAGCCATCAGGTTCTCCTGAATGTACTTTGAACGGTTCATAGCGGCCCGGCTGGTGCGGTCGAAGCGGCAGATCCGCTTCATCAATATCATCATGCTCGTGTCCATCATCGGCATCACCGTCGGCGTTGCCGCGCTGATCATCGTGCTGTCCGTGTTCAATGGCTTCAACAGCGTGGTGACGAAGGTCCTGGTGGGTTTCGACCCCCATCTCCGCATCGAGGCGGCCAGCGGGCCGTCCCTGGCCTCGACCGACAGCGTGCTGGATGTGGTCCGGCGTGACCCCCGCGTTGCTGCTGCCGCTCCCTACATCGCGGGGAAGGCATTGATGATCGCGAACAGGATGCATAAGGTCGTGATGGTCAAGGGCGTGGTCGATTCGACCATCGAGGGGGTCTCCGGAGTGAAGCAACGGACGGTCCTCGGAGCGTTCGCGTTCGGTGATACCCCCGGCGAGTCGGGTGTTGTCCTGGGGCAGACACTCGCGGACAGGATGGGGACGATGGTCGATGCACAGCTCGCGATCCTCAGTCCTGTGGGCGTGGATGCCATGATGGTGCAGCTGAGCGATCCCATCATCCGCCCGTGCGCGGTGCGGGGCATCTACGATTCGAACAACAAGGACTATGATGCCCACTATGCGTTCGTCTCCCTCGAGACCGCACGCGAGATCTTCCAGATGGATGGCACGGTGAACGGTGTCGATGTACGGCTGCACACGATCGAGGTGTCGGACGAGACGCGCGACGACCTGCAGAAGGCCCTGGGTCCGGCATACCGCGTGTCGACGTGGTTCGACCTGCACAAGGACCTGTATTCGGTGATGCAGATCGAGCGGTGGACCGCGTACATCATCCTCTGTCTGATCGTCGGCGTCGCGTCATTCAATGTGCTGGGGTCTCTGACGATGGGCGTGATCGAGAAGCGCCGGGACATCGGGGTCTTGAAGGCGCTCGGGGCGACACGCAGCAGCATCCTGCGCATCTTCATGGTGGAAGGGCTGCTGGTCGGTACGCTCGGGACCGTCCTGGGGTCGGTGCTGGGGTCTGTTCGTGTGCTATCTGCAGATCAGGTTCGGCCTGTTCCCCCTTGATCCGACCGTCTATATCATACCGGCGATCCCGGTCGAGGTGCGGTGGACCGATTTCATTGCCGTTGCGGGCGCGTCCATGCTCCTCAGTTTTCTTGCATCCTTGTATCCTGCACGGCGGGCTGCCAGCCTCACGCCCGTGCAGGCCATCCGATGGGAGTAGTCAGTCCTATGGCGACGACAGAGCTGGGACCGCTGATCAGTGCGCGGGAGATCACGAAGACGTTCTTCACCGGCGACCGGGCCACAGGGAAGTTGTGTGTGCTGCGCGGCGTGTCCCTTGACATCACGGCGGGGGAGATCATCGCGATCGTCGGCGCTTCCGGGGCAGGGAAGAGCACGCTGCTCCATATCCTCGGGACACTGGACCGCCCGACATCGGGCGAGGTGATCGTCGGCGGAAAGAACGTGTTCGCGCTGGATGACGAGGAGCTTGCGCGCTTCCGCAACCGGTCGATCGGCTTCGTCTTTCAGTTCCATCATTTGCTCCCGGAGTTCTCCGCTGTGGAGAATGTCGCGATGCCTGCGCTCATCAACGGTGCGAGGCTCGCCGATGTGCGGGGACGCGCGATCGCATTGCTCGAAGAGGTCGGGGTTGCCGGACGTGCCGACGCGCGCCCCTCGGAACTCTCAGGTGGTGAACAACAGCGCGTTGCCGTGGCGCGCGCGCTGATCAATGAACCGCATGTCATCCTGGCCGATGAGCCCTCGGGAAATCTCGACAGCGCGAACGCGGATCTGCTGCACCGTTTGATCTGGGATCTGAGCAGGAGGAAGGGGCAAACGTTCATCGTCGTGACGCATAACGAGTCGCTTGCAGGCAAGGCTGACCGCGTGATGAGGATCGCCGATGGGGCGATGCACCAACGATGAAACGCACGCAAAAACCTGCGTTTAGATTTTTTTATGGGAATTTTGCGTCAGACCACTTGACATTGAGAATGAATCCCTTATATTTACGGTTGACCTATACGACAGTTTCTCCCCTGACTGTTGTACGTAACATGGTCAAGCCCGGCGTTCCCCCCAACGCTGGGCTTTTGTTTTGTGGGGGGGTCACCTTGTAACGGAGAACATACCCGTGGCAAAAGCAATCAGGACCAAGGGTCGGACCCGGAAGTCCCTGGCCGACGATCATCTGCCGTTCACGAAACATAATTTCATGATCATGGGTGCAGGCCTGGCCTCCATTGTGCTGGGCTATGCGGCAATGGCCGAAGGAAGTGTTGAAGGGTTCCTTCCGCTTGTTGCAGCACCGATCCTTTTGTTGCTGGGCTACTGCGTGCTGATCCCGCTCGGCATTCTGTACCGCCCGTCCATGCTCTCACGGCAGTCCGGACAGAGCGCCGCATCACAGCAGCAGCCCGCTTGATCCGGCGTCCGGAGAGCCTCGCATGAAGCGTATCCTCATGCTTCTCCTGGCCGGAGTTGCTGCCGTTGTCCCGGCGACGCTCCGCGCAGATGATCCGCCCGCACCGAAACCTACGGTGCGGGTCTTCCAGGAGTTGATGTCCGCCGTGGCCGATAGCCTGTTCGCAGTTCCTGCCACTCCGGGAAATGCGACTGTTCGCTCCGTGGTCCAGCCCGCTGCACATGCATGGTACCTTGAACACGTCATTCATTCGTCCGCACGCGCACATGGGCTCGTGCCGTCCGAAGATCTGCGGCACAGTGTGATGCACGCTTCGGCCTCGAACAGATCGGGGTGACCTATGAGGATGCGCGCCGCACGTGGATCTTCGGTGAACAGGTGATGGACCGCACGGTGCGTCTGGCCGGCACCGTGAAACTCGTGGAAGTGGGAACCGGAGCGATCCTCGTGTCCCGCCCCTTCACATCCTCCGTCCGTGATACCGTGCCCGTGGTGGGTTTCGAATCCCTGGAGTCTCCCGGCATACCCTCCACACACGGTGTGGCCCCTCCCTCCGGCATGTTCTCTTCTCTCGTGGAACCGATCGTGCTCATCGGGAGCGTCGCTGTCGCAGTGTATCTCCTGTTCAGCGTGAGGAATTGACGGATGCACGCGTTGCTCGGCGTAACTCTTCTGCTGGTCCTCTTCACCTTCGCGGGCGACGTCCAGCACGACACCCTGCGGGTTGCTTCCGCGCCCGTGGCTGTGGTGAGCGACACCTGTCGCGTCGAGCTTCTTGCGCTCGGCGACATCAATCTCGGCCGGCGCGTGGGCCGCATCCTCCTCACGGGAGATACGCTTCATCCCTTCGTGAACGTTGCCCCGGAACTCGCCCGCCACGACATCGTCTTTGCGAACCTTGAGTGTCCGGTATCCGAACAGGGGGGACTGACCGAACATCCGCGGAACAACCTGATCTTCACCGCACCACCGGTCGCGGCATGGTCCTTACTGCGGGGCGGCGTGACCGTTGTCTCCACCGCGAATAATCATGCGCTCGATTTTGGTGCCGGGGCAGCGCGTGAGACGCTCCGGTGGCTTGATTCCGTGGGGATCGCGTACGCCGGTTCCGCGACTCCCGCCGGGGACGTGTACCGGCCCGCCGTGATCATACGCAATGGCATCAAAATCGCCGTTTTTGCGGTCACCGATTTCGTCAACGGCTCGCCCCGGGGATGGGAACACGTTGTCGCCCCTGCAGATACGGGCCGGCTGTTTCCTCGCCTCAGGGTATGGCAGGATTCCGCGGATTTCCGTATCCTGAGTTATCACGGTGGTGATGAGTATACCGGGCGTGCGCCCGAGCGTGTGCGTGCATTCATGCGTGCGGCACTGGCCGCGGGGGCTGATCTTGTCCTGGGCCATCATCCGCATGTGCCGCATGGCCTTGAACGCCGGGGCGACAAATGGATCGCTCACTCCCTGGGCAATTTTGTGTTCCGTCAACCGGGGAAATTCTGGGCGGAGCACGCGATCGCTCTGTCGGTGAGCATCGAAAAGGCCGATTCGGTGTGTCGCGTCGGAAGGATCCGGGTCCTTCCGGTGCGTTGTGATTTCCAGCCTTCGTGGCTGGCCCCCGGACCTGAATTTGACAAAGTCCGTGCGCGCATCAGCGCACTTTCATCCGATGGCGTAGAGGAGTTCGTACAATGGTAGTCCGGAGTTGGATCGTAGCCTGTGCTGCAGCGCTTGTACTCGCCGGGTGTGGCGGCGGTGAGGTGACCAGGGTGATGTCGGTGGAAGACCGGTTCGCCCACGCGAAGGAGCTCTTTGAGAAGGGAAGCCACCTCGACGCGGTCAATGAGTTCACGGTGATCACCCTCCAGTACCAGGGGAGCGCTTTCGCCGCCGATGCGCAGTTCTATCTCGGCGAGTGCCGCTTTGCGCGGGAGGAATACCTGCTCGCGGCATTCGAATATTCGGTCGTGAAGCGCAACTATCCGGCAAGCCCGCGGGTGGCCGATGCGCAGTATAAGCTGGGCGTGTGTTATTACTCGTTGTCCCCACGCTCATCGTTGGACCAGCAGTACACGCGTCGTGCCCTCGACGAACTGCAGAGCTTCGTTGAGTACTATCCGTCGCATGAGAAGGCGGTGGATGCAGAAGGGAAGATCAAGGACCTCACCGTCCGGCTGGCAAAGAAGCAGTATGAGACCGCGAAGCTCTATCGTACGATGGAGTACTACCGGGCGGCATTGTATTACTACGATGACGTGATCGAGAAGTACCACGACACGGAATACGCCCCGCTCTCGTCGATCGACAAGGTGGAGCTGCTGATGAGCAGAAAGCGCTACACCGATGCCGCCACCGAAGCAAAGCGTTTCCTGGAACGATATCCCAATTCGGTTCTGCGCGGACGCATGGAATCCCTGAAGAAGGACATCGACGAAGAATTGCTGTCCCGTCAACCTGCTTCCGCCTCGGGAGGCAAGGGAGGAACGCTCTGATGGACCCCCGGCCGGTTGCGGCGTCACAGGTGACCACCACCCAGCTGGTTCTCCCGAATGATACGAACCAGCTCGGGAACCTTCTTGGCGGCACGCTCATGCATTGGATCGACATCGTTGCGGCCATTGCAGCGCAGCGTCATGCCGGCCGCGTGTGCGTCACCGCCTCGGTCGATGAACTTGCCTTCCATTACTCTGTGCGCCTCGGGGAGGTCGTCACCCTCGAGGCTTCCGTGAACCGCGCCTTCCGTACATCCATGGAGATCGGGGTCCGCGTCACCGCGCACGGAAACGCTTCCGCGCCCACGCGTCATGCGAACACCGCCTATCTCACATTCGTGGCGATCGACGAGGCCGGGCATCCGGTCCCGGTCCCACCCGTCGTGCCCGGCACTCCCGAAGAAACGCGCCGCTACGAGCAGGCCCTCTCCCGCCGGGAGAACCGTCTCGCCCGGCGGCGGACGGAACAGGAGTAGACCTCTCTCCGATGGTTGCACCGTACAGCACATTGCAGCACCGCATCCGTAGCTCACGTGACCTCGTCATGGGCGTGTTCGCGGCTCATCTGTTCTGGGCGTACGCCGCGTATTCGCAGCGCTCCGGCGTATCCTTCGGCCCGTACGTTGAAACCGGTACCCCCGGCGTTCCCGTCGCTGTCGCAGTGCATGTCTCAGCACTCGCACCATTGCCGACCATCCTGGTCGCATACAACGGGCGCACCGGCGTGGATGAATATTCTCTGACCTCCGGCGGGCATTGCGTGGCGGTGGCCTCGTATGCCACTGCTCGCCAGCCCGGCTTTCTGTCGCTCGCCGATATCGATGCGGATGGCAATGAAGAGCTGGTCATCCTCAGCGAAGATGGGAGCCACATCGAGATACAGCGGCCCGGAGAAGGACAGGGGCAACGTACGCTGTTCCGTCTCGACCAGCGTGCACAACGCCTCGTCGTTGCCGACATCGACAACGATGGGAGGAAAGACATTCTCTATTTCGGCAGGAATATGGCGGGGGTGGGCACCCTCGTGGGGGGGACGGTACGGTTCGTTCAAGCAGGGGCCGTTGCTCTTTCCGGAGACGTCGGCCGGCGACCTGGTGGCCGCAGACCTGAACGGCGACAGGATCATGGACCTCGTGCT
The DNA here is from genome assembly GCA_016707525.1 of Ignavibacteriota bacterium. Lineage (NCBI taxonomy): Bacteria > Pseudomonadati > Ignavibacteriota > Ignavibacteriota bacterium. The sequence continues at coordinate 728,392 of JADJHP010000001.1, read as the reverse complement.
CGTGCAATGGCTCTCGGACCGGCTTGCGGTGTACTTCGGGATCGGTCAATATCAGTTCTCCGAACAGGTGACGCTCGCACTTCCCGGTGAGCCGGGCCGCATCGCATTCATGCCCGTGCAACGAAAACAGGTGCTGCGCTTCCTCGTGACCCTTCCTGCGAACAATGCCGTGCTCCATGTCGTTGGCAATCCGGCAGGGGAACTCGTGCTCCGGGATACGATCCCGCTCTCCGGTCATCCCGGTGCCGTCAGTTTTGCGCTCGTCAACGAAGACCAGCTTCCGGATATGGTCGTGAGTACGACGAATGGTCTCGCTGTGGCACTGGGTACAACAAGCACCACGTTCGGGCCACTCACACTGTTCGGCGCCGGCGCCGGAAGCCCGTCGTGGACGCTCGCAGATGTGGACGGTGACCGGAAGACCGACATTGTCCTTGCTGATGAACGCGATCGTCGTATCGTCATCCTCGGGAATGCACAGCAAACCGGCCTTGCAGCGTGGCCCGCGGAGTATGCCACCGGAGTGCGGCCGGCAGCGGTGACCGTGACGGACTGGACAGGCGATGGTGTCGAGGATATCCTCGTCGCCAACAATGGGTCGGCGAGCATCGGTCTGTTCGAAGGGACGACGCCAGGCAGGCTCTTCGGGCAACGGACACTTACCGTGCCGGGTGAGCCTGAAGATGTCCGCGTCGTACCCGGAGAATTCCCGCGTCCGTGGACGATCGTGACGGTGGATCCGACGACGGATCAGATCGGCGTCATCCGTCGCGCCGAACGCTTCGAACGCTCCCGCGTCCTGATGGTTCCTACACCGCCGGGACCCCGGTTCCTGATGGCCGAGACCGACCGCATCACAGGGCGGCTCGTCATAGGGATCAGAAGTGGCAACGGTACGTCCGGCAAGCCACCACTTCTGTTGTATCAGGAGATCTCCGGCCAGCAGTTCGTGGAACGCTCGTACCGCTTTTCCCTGCCTGTGACGATCACCTCGATGGCCTCCGGGTCCTTCGCGGGACATGGCAAGCCGGACGTCGTTCTGGCGTTCCGCGAACGTCCGCCCAGAGCGTCGTCGGTCGCATTGGCGCCGGCGCAGGCGAATTATGACTTTCGAAAGATCCAGCGCCTGGTCACTCTGCCTGACTCGACCCTGAGCATCAAGCTGTTGGGGAGCGGCGCCGTTGATGGCGACAGTCTTCCTGACCTTTTGATGTTCACCGGCGCACCCTCGCGCAGGATGTACGTTGCGTATGGCGATTCGGGGGGAAGCGTGCAGCTGGACCCCATCGTGGTCGAAGGCATCGATCCGATCGATGAGGATGGCATGGTTGTCCGCGATGTGAACGGAGACGGCCGGGCCGACGTTGTCTACATGGATGGTGCGCGGGACGGGGTCTACGCGTTGTTCGGCCTCGGGCACAGGCGCTTCTCCGAGCCCGTCCTTGTCCTGCCGGCGCACGGGGCGGAGCACTTTGGGCTTCGGATCTCGCCGGTCACCGGACTGCTTGACGTCGTCCTCAGTCATCCACGGAAACATACCCTCACCGTGCACGCGGGGGCGTTCTCGCAATGATCACACTCCGGCTCCTGTCTGCGCTTTGCATCCTCGGCGCGTGTGCCCTCACCGCGCACGCGCAGGAGCGAAGCATGGTGCATGATGCCGCCGCGCAATTGCTCGGGAACAGCGCTCAGTTGCCCCCCGAAGGTGAGCCGATTAAATGCGGCCTCTCTGCCGTGACCAACGCGCTGAGCGTGAAAGGACGCGTGCTGGCAGGTGCCGCATCCACGATGCTGTCGCGTCCACTCCTGCAGACCAGCCTGGTCCGTTCCGGGTTCCGCGTGCATTTCGATACCACGGGGTTCAACACGCCCACGCTGCTCGATGGCACCGGCGCGGCGGTGCCCGGAACTGCACGCGCCTATGTGGACTCCGTCTTCGCGAGCCTGGCGTACGTGGCACCGATCGAGACACAGGTGCTCGGGTATGGCGTCCTTCCGTCCGACGATACGTTGAACGGGGGCCCGGAATACGATGTCTTCATCATGGAACTGGGAAGCATGTACGGATACACGACGCCGGATGGCTCCCCGCCGGATGGCGGGACGGCGACCACGTTCATGACCATCGACAACGACTACGCGTTCGTCCATCCGGCCGTGAACCGTGGGCTCCCTGCATTGCACGTCACGATCGCGCACGAGTTGCATCATGCCCTCCAGATCGGCAACTACGGGTATTGGCAGAACGACGTGTTCTTCTATGAGATCACATCCACATGGATGGAGGATGTGCTGTATCCGGAGGTCAACGATTACTACGAATACCTGAAGGCGTCCTGGGGGCATTTCCGGACACCGGAGAGGGCGTTCACTTCCAACGACCTGATCTGCTATAGCCGGAGCATCTGGGGGCATTACATCGCCGCACGGTACGGGCGCGATATGATGCGAACGACCTGGGAGCAGATCCGCGCGATGGCGCCGATGGCGGCGATCGACAGGGCGCTGAGAACGAAAGGGTATGATGCGCAGGGAGCCTTCGCCGATTGGAGTTTGTGGAATCATTTCACCGGGACACGCAGCGAGCCCTCGAAGTACTATCCGGACGCCGCGGACTATCCTTTGATGATGGAGATCCCGGTGGAGTACAGGCCTCCCTCGCGCGAGATCACCGGGAGCCTCGCACCGTTCGCTGCGCGGTATTATCAGCTCATGCGGTCCCCGGATACCATGACCGTGATCGTGGCGAACGTGGACCTTGCTGCCGCGACGGCACAAGCGGCGGGGAAGGATTACGCATTCGATTTCCGGTCGACGCGGCCGAATGACGGATACCGCATAACACCGATCGGACTGTTCGCACATCTCGGCGTCGCCACGCCCGTGCACTGGGCGAGCTGGTTCGTCGTAGGCGACACCGTCCGACGGAACATCGATGCGTCGCAATTTGCCGAAGGCCGGGCCTTCCCGAATCCGTTCTTGCCGGGGAACCACGCGCGTGCGGCCATGCCGGTGGATGGCACGGATCAGGTCACCGGCAGCGTATCCGTCTTCTCCAGCGGGCTGGACCCGGTCTACACGTCCGGGACAAGTTCGTCGTCCTGGTATCTGGACCGCCAGATGTTCTTCTGGGATGGCAAGGGAACGGATGGATCCGCGGTCCCATCCGGCATCTACATCTACGTGATCGACCTCGGGGACAGGCGGGTGACGGGCAAGATCGCACTGGTGAGGAGGTGAGCGTGGCGCTACACATCAGCGGTGAGAATATCCGGCACTCGTTCAACAGGAAGCTGATATTCCGGGACGTGTCGTTCGATGTGCACGCGCGCCACTCCCTGATGATCGCCGGCCGGAACGGGGCAGGGAAATCGACGCTCATCAAGATCCTCTGCGGCGTACTGACGCCCACATCGGGCAGGGTCACCGTGCACGCGGATGATGCCGGCGATCATTTCGCGGTGCTGGGCCGCCTCGGTCTGGTCGCACCGTATCTCCAGGTGTATGAGGAGTTCTCGGCAATGGAGAACCTCCACATGAGCATGACCCTCCGGGGAGCCCGGCCGGATGATGGACGCGCATCGCAGCTGTTGGAACAGGTCGCTCTCGACCCGAAGCGCACGGACCCTGTCCGCGGATTTTCCTCCGGGATGAAGCAGCGGTTGAAATATGCCATGGCGCTGATACACCGGCCACCGGTGCTTGTGCTGGATGAACCCATGTCGAACCTGGACGCCGATGGCATCGCGATCGTACGCGGGATCATGCAGGATCAATTGCGCGAGGGGATCCTGGTGGTGGCAACCAACGACAGGACGGATCTCGCGGCACCGGACAGGGAGGTGGATCTCAATGCCCGCCGTTGAACGCTCTGCCGGCCGGTGGCTACGGTCCACCCTTGCGGTGTTTCTCAAGGATTGGCGCTCGGAATTGCGCACGCGGTACGCGATCAGTGCGCTCGGAATGTTCGTCGTCACCACCCTCTCGATGATCATGTTCTCGCTTGCCGGTGAGGCCCCGTCGCTCGAGGTGCTTGCCGGGATGCTCTGGGTGGTGATCTTCTTCGCGGCGATGTCCGGCCTGTCGAGGACGTTCGTCATGGAGGAAGAGCGTGGGACCTCGATGACGCTGCAGTTGCAGGCGCCACCGAGTGCCGTCTATTTCGGGAAGCTGCTCTTCAATCTGCTGCTCGGTGCCGGCCTGACGCTTCTGACCGTGGCACTGTACGCGGTGTTCATCTCCGGATTCGTCGTCACCTCCTACGGGGTGTTCGCGGCCGGGATCGCGCTGGGAAGCATCGGGCTCTCTGCGGCATCGACGATCATCGCTGCGATCATTGCGCGGGCGAACACGAAGGGAACCCTCTACCCCGTTTTATCGTTCCCAATATTGTTACCTGTCCTGATGACCGCGATCCGGACCACCCGGATGGCCTGCGAGGGGACCGCATGGACGGATGTCGGGGGTGAATTTCAGGTCCTGATTTCGTATATTGTCGTCGTGGTGACTGCGTCGTATATGCTCTTTGAGTACATCTGGAAAGACTGAGTATGGTGTGGCGGATTCTTCTCGGTATCCTTCTCACGCTGGTGATCGTTGCCGCTTTTGCACTCCCCATCGTCCCGGCGCCGACATCACTGCTGGAGTTCCCCTTCATCCCCGGCCTCGAAGAAAAGGCCCGCATCATCTTCTTCCATGTCCCGACGGCATGGCTGAGCGTCATGGCGTTCTTCACCGGGATGTTCTACGGGATCCGCTATCTCCGGAAACGCGATATCCGGGATGACCTCCGGTCCTCGGCAGCAGCGGGACTGGGGCTCCTGTTCTGCATCCTGGCGACGGTGACAGGAATGATCTGGGCGAAGTTCAACTGGGGTTCGTTCTGGAACTGGGATCCCCGTGAGACATCGATCTTCGTGCTGCTCCTGATCTACGGCGCCTACTTCGCGCTCCGTTCGGCAGTGGAGGTGGAAGAAAAGCGCGCAACGCTCTCCGCCGTCTATTCGATCATCGCCGCCGTGACGGTCCCATTCTTCGTGTTCATCATGCCGCGCATCATGACGGGGCTGCATCCCGGTGCGGCGGGCGACCCCGATGGCGCGGGGCCGGTGATCGAGTTCAAGATGTCGCCGGGCATGCGCATGGTGTTCTTCACGTCGCTCTTCGCCTTCACGCTGCTCTTTATCTGGATGTTCACGCTGCGCGTGCGCGCCGCGTTGCTTGAGTATCATCATCAGTCGAAAGGATGACCGTGGAGTTCCTTGCCGAACATCAGCTGTACATCGTCATGATCATCGTGGTCGGGATCTGGCTGGGCCTGTTCGCCTATCTCTGGCGCCTCGATGGACGCTTGAAAAAACTGGAACGTACCACTGAGAACAACGGGTAGAAGGGAGGAGCGTCATATGAATGCTAAAATGATCATCGGGTCCATCGTGGTACTGGTCTTCCTCGGGTTCGGGGCGTATTCGTTCATGGACAGCAACGTGGAATATACCGACATCGCCGGAGCCATGGCGAAGAACAAGAAGGTCCAGTTGAAAGGCACGTGGAACCGGGAGAAGGACTCCGCGTTCAATCCCTCCACGAGCCAGTTCACGTTCTATCTGGTGGATGATGCCGGACGCGAGTGCAAGGTGGTGCTGGACGGCGCGGCGCCGAACAATTTCGAGATGGCAACGAGTGTCGTCGCAAAGGGGAAGTTCACCGGCGACGGCTCCTTCCACGCCTCGGAGGTTCTCACGAAGTGCCCATCGAAGTACGAGGCCACGGGGGCAGAGGTCACGGGCAAGGCATCGTGACAGTGCAGTGAGCGGGGAGGGCCGTCGTCAGACGGCCTCCCGGTGTGAGCGGTTCCGTTCTTTCCATCAGCAGGAGTCCCTATGCTCGGCGGCATATTCGTCAAGGTCGCATTCGTGTTCGCCCTACTCTCGGTCGCCGGCTACATCCGGCATCACCTCAAAGCCACGGACCGGTCACTCCTCTTCGGACGTCTCTTCTTCCACGGCACGGTGGTGATGGTCGCCGCCAGTGCCGCAACTCTGTTGTACCTCATCCTCACCCATCAATTCCAGTACTCGTACGTGTGGAGCTACAGCTCACGCGCGCTCTCCACACCCCTCCTGATCTCGACGTTCTATGCAGGGCAGGAGGGCAGCTTCCTCCTCTGGGCGCTGTTCACTGCGGTGATCGGCATCTTTCTCCTCCGCCATTCCTCGCGCGTCGGCTACGAAGCTCAGGTGATGAGTGTGTTCATGGGCATCGAACTCATTCTGCTCGTGATGCTGCTCGTGAAGAACCCGTTCCTGTACGTCTGGGAATCCTTCGCCGAGGTCGGACCCGGATTCGTTCCGGCCGATGGACGGGGCCTGAACCCCCTCCTGCAGAATTACTGGATGGTGATCCACCCGCAGGTCCTCTTCAGCGGATTTGCATCGATGGCTGTGCCGTATTCCTATGCAATGGCTGCTCTGTTGAAACTTGGCATGCTCTGCTTCATCCTGGTCGTGTATTCGACGTTCCTGACCCGGAGCGGTGTCCTCGGCGACACGTCGGTGCATTCCTTCGGGGAGCCCGGCATGGCAGCATACTGGCTCCTGATCGGCATGCTGATCATCACCATCGGTGCGCCCATCGTCCTCTTCGTGCGACGGTGGAAGGAGATCCCGCGGCGTCCGGCGAAACACAGCATCTACTCGCGCGAATTCGCGCTGTTCCTGGGAGCCTCGACCCTCGTCTTCATCGCCGTGTTCGTGATCGTCGGCACCTCGTCGCCGATCATCACCGAGGTGCTGTATGGAAAGAAAAGTGCCGTCGATATCTCGTACTATGCCACCACGATCGTCCCGCTCGGGATCCTCCTGGGACTGCTGATGGGACTCGGGCAGCTCCTCTGGTGGACACGCTCGGACCGGTCGGCGCTGCTCCGCACACTTCTCATCCCGGCAGGAGTCGCATTGCTGTCGGTGCCCGTCATGCTGTATGCCGGTTCCCGAGACCCGCTCCTCATACTGTTCGTGTTTGGCGCCTCGTTCGCGCTCGTGGTGAACCTGATGGCCGGTTGGACCATCGTGAAGGGGAATCCGAAGATGGCCGGCGGGGCGGTCGCCCACATCGGTATGGCGGTCATGTTCCTCGGGTTCGTGTCGTCCTCGCGGTTCGGCGGGACCGAGACGGTGTCGCTTCCCCTGGGAACACCGACGCAGGCACTCGGCTACACCCTGACGTATATGGGACAGCGGCCGACCGAGGACGGAAAATTCAGGTTCGATGTGCGGGTCGAGAAGGAAGGGCACGCGATCACGTTGTCGCCGATCATGTTCAACAGCGAGTACATGCAGAACGTGATGCGTAACCCGGATATTGCGAACCTGAAAGACCGGGACTTTTACCTTGCGCCCCTCGGGCTGGAAGAGTCCGGGGCGGCAGCGTCAGGGGCGTCACGTGAGATGCTGGTCGCCGAGGCGAGTGTCAAGCCGCTCATCAATCTTGTGTGGGCCGGATTGATCATTCTGCTCGTTGGTGTGGCGGTCACGATCGTGCGGCGGGCCGGCGATGTCAAGGTGCGCGGGATCCGGTCGGGGGCGTTACGGTCGGGGAGCAGCGATGACCCCGACGCCGAATTCGTGCACGAGAGTGCCACCGATGTGCGCCGTGATCCAGAGCAGGAGGAGAGCCGCGCCGGTGAGAAGAAGGAAGAGTTGCGGTGATCCCGGCGGGAGCTCGCGCCGGCACGAGAACCGCCACCCGGTGAGCAGGAGGAATGCCACGGACGAGGCGAAGGCGAGTTGTTCATGATCTGACAGGGCCGCTGCCGGCATCACCGGCAGCGCACCCGCGGCACTCTTTGCCATGAGGCCACTGGCAGCCGATGCCAGCACTCCTGCTGTTCCCGCGACCGCGTTCCACCACCCTACAACGCTTCCTTGTTTCCTCCCCCGAACGTACGCGAAAAGGTCCGCGAGCCATCCTACCGTGAGGAGCGCCACCGGAAAGTGGACAAGCATGGGGTGCAGGGACGGCATATCAGGTATTCAGTGTGAAGATGTCCGGGATGGCCAACGGCGCGGGTGAATAGAACGCTTCGCCGTACTGTACGCCGATCTTGTCGCCGTAGTACTCGAGGCGCGTACGCACCATTTCGAGGAACGCCGGTGTACTCAGCACCGTGCCGGGTTCATCGCTGTTGGGATCGTAGAATTGCGATCGGTACGCGCGCATCGCCTCGACGCGAGCTTCATAGGTGTCGCTGACGTCCACGATGAACGACGGCTGGAACTCGTGCCACTGCATGTAATGATACACCGCGCGCGGGCGGAACGATTCCTGCGGGTTGCCGTCGAGCGAAGTCTCGACCCGGCGCAATCCCGCATCGAACCACGCCTTGCGGCAGAGCGCATGGGAGCTTTCATGGTCGGGATGGCGGTCGATGGAGTGGGGGATGAGAAGGACGTGCGGTCGCACTTCCCGGATCACCGTCACAAGCCGGAGAACATTCTCCGGCGTCTTTTCGATGTTCCCATCGGGGATGCGGAGATTGGTGCGGTAGTGCACGCCGATAGCCTTCGCAGCGTTCTCCGCTTCCATGGCACGGATCTCACGGCTGCCGCGCGTTCCGAGTTCGCCTTCGGTAACGTCAACAATGCCCACCCGCCGGCCCTGCCGGACCGCCTTGATGAGGGTGCCACCGCACGACAATTCGACATCGTCGGGGTGGGCACCTATGGCAAGAATGTCAATATTCATGCGATAAATATACGGCCTTCGGGGATCGGATTCAATGTGTGCTTTCGTCTGATTTTTCCTATATTGCGCCCACTCGCATTTGCCAACACCGATCCACGTCAGGGGCTTCATGGCGGACCAGGCACCACTCAGCGTCAGCGCGCTGACACAGCGTATCAAGTTGTCCCTTGAGCGGACGTTCCCGTCGCTGGCCATCGTTGGCGAACTCTCCAATGTGAAACTCCATTCTTCCGGGCACCTCTACTTCACGTTGAAAGACGAAGCGGCCCAACTTTCCGGCGTGATGTGGCGAAGTCGCGTCCCCACGCTGAAGTTCCGCCCGGCCGACGGCCAGAAGGTCGTGGTCCAGGGCCGTATCACGGTGTATGAGGTTCGTGGGACCTATCAGGTCGATGTGACGTCGATGCGGACCCTTGGTGCCGGGGACCTGCAGCAGGCTTTTGAGGAACTGAAACGGAAGCTGATGGAGGAAGGGCTGTTCGATCCCGGGCGGAAGCGTCCGCTTCCGCCATATCCCGAACAGATCGGACTGATCACCTCGCCGACGGGGGCGGTCCTCCATGATATGCTGCATGTGTTCCGGAGGCGGTATCCGGTGGCATCGCTCGTGTTCCGGCCCACCCGGGTGCAAGGTGCGGGGGCGGGGCAGGACATAGCGGAGGCGATCGCTGATCTGAACCGGCTCGGCGGACTTGATCTTATCATCCTGGCCCGCGGCGGGGGGTCGCTCGAGGATCTCTGGCCCTTCAACGAGGAGATCGTGGCCCGGGCGATCGCAGGATCCCGGATCCCCATCGTGAGCGGTGTCGGGCACGAGGTGGATGTCACCATTGCGGATTTCGTGGCGGATCTCCGCGCCCCGACCCCCACGGCGGCGGCGGAGATGTCGGTTCCCGACCGGCGGGCACTGATTGAACTTCTGGAGAATTCTCGGTATACTATGTCGAGTGCCATCGAGGACCGGATCGCACTCCACAGGCGCCACATCCAGCAGATGCTCAAGAGTTACGCTCTGAACAGGCCTGTGGACCTGCTCGCCCGGCATAGCCAGCATCTGGATGAACTGACCCGCTCCATGTCAACGTCCCTTTCCCACCTGTTTGAACTCACCGCCGCACGAGCCCGCGGAACGACCGAGCGCCTGAATGCGTTGGATCCCCGGTCCGTCCTGAAACGCGGATATGCGATCGTCCGGAAACAGGGGAGGATCACGGGAAAACGGAAGGGTATCGCCGTCGATGATGCGGTCGAGATCGAATTCGCGGATGGGACTGTCCGCTCTACCATAACGGATATCTAAGATGGCCGGAAAGAAGCCCGCCGCCGGGAAGGGTTCGTTCGAAGAATCTTTGCACCGGTTGGAGGAAATTGTGAACCAGCTGGAGCAGGGAGATGTTCCATTGGAGGACTCCCTGCGCCTGTACGAGGAAGGGATCCAGCTTTCCAGGGTCTGCGCGGAGAAACTTACGCGCGCGGAAACGACCCTGAAGAAGCTGAACAAGGACCTCGACGGGAAACTCACATTGATGGATGAAGAACAGGAATGAGCGGTCAGCAATCATATCCGTACCTTGACAGGGTGAACGTGCCCGCGGATTTCCGCGGATTCACGGTCCCTGAACTCAAAGGCCTCAGCAACGATGTGCGGGAATTCCTCATCGAGGTCATCTCCAGGACGGGGGGGCACCTTGGTGCCGGTCTGGGCGCTGTGGAGTTGTCCGTTGCCCTGCACTATGTGTTCAACACACCGTACGACAAATTGGTGTGGGATGTCGGGCATCAGGCCTATCCGCACAAGATCCTCACCGGCCGCAAGGACCGGCTCCATACGATCCGCCAGTACAACGGACTGAGCGGCTTCCTCAAGCGTTCGGAGAGCGAATACGACACCTTCGGTGCTGGCCACGCCAGTACGGCCATCTCGGCCGCCGTCGGTATGGTCGCCGCACGGGAAACGTCCGGCAAGAAGTACAAAGTTGTGGCGATCGTCGGCGACGGCTCCATGACCGGCGGCATGGTGTATGAAGGGATGAACAATGCCGGCTTCATGAAGAAGGACATGATCGTCGTGTTGAACGACAACAACATGTCCATCGCCCCGAACGTCTGGGCGATCTCGAACTATTTCACCGAGCTGATCGCCGATCCGCGCTACAACCGTTTCAAGAAGAATGTGTACGATCTCACGGGCAAGCTGGACAGTGGGGCGACCGGATCCGCCGCGTGACGGCGCGGCTCGAAGAAGGCATCAAGGTCATCATCACGCCGGGCATGCTCTTCGAGGCCCTGGGTTTCCGATACTTCGGACCCATCAATGGCCACAACATGGCGCAGCTCGTCCGTATCTTTCAGGAGGTGAAGGACCTGTCGGGACCGATCCTCGTCCATGCGATCACGCAGAAGGGGAAGGGGTATCGTCCCGCCGAGCTGGACGAACAGCGGCTGCACGGTGTGACACCGTTCGACAAGGTGACGGGCGTGTCGCCGAAGAAAGCCAGCGGGCCGCCGGCGTACACCAAAGTGTTCGGTACCGCGGTGGTCGACCTTGCCCGGCAGACACCGAACCTTGTTGCGATGACCGCGGCGATGCCGGATGGGACCGGCCTCGACCAATTGCAGCGTGAGATGCCCGAACGTTTCTATGATGTCGGGATCGCGGAGCAGCACGGCGTGACCTTCGCTGCGGGACTCGCCACCCAGGGTGCGATCCCGATCGTTGCGATCTACTCATCGTTCCTCCAACGTGCGTTCGATCAGATCATCCACGATGTGGCGTTGCAGCATCTGCACGTGATCTTCGCTCTTGACCGAGCGGGGGTGGTCGGGGCCGACGGCCCGACGCATCACGGCGTGTTCGACCTGAGCTATTTGCGCCCCATTCCGGGCATGGTGATCATGGCGCCGAAGGATGAGAGCGAATTGCGGGACATGCTGTACACCGCCGTGAAGCATACGGGCGGGCCGGTGGCGATACGCTATCCACGCGGCAACGGTCTGGGTGTGCCCCTGAAGCCGGATTTCACATTGTTGCCGGTCGGCAAAGGGGAGATCCTCCGGACCGGGAAGGATGTCGCGATCCTGGCGATCGGAGACATGGTTGCGCCGTCGTTGCAGGCGGCGACGGCATTGGCGCATGAAGGCATCGAATGCGAGGTCGTGAACATGCGCTTTGTGAAGCCGCTGGACGGGGCGTTGCTGGACGACATTCTCTCGCGGTTCAAGGCCATCGTCACGGTCGAGAACAACTCTGTCCTGGGCGGATTTGGCGGCGCGGTCAGCGAATTCGTCGCAGCAGCCGGTCATGCGGGTACCCGCCTTACGATGCACGGCATCCCTGACCGTTTCGTAGACCACGGATCTCCTGCGGAACTTGCTGATGAACTCGGGTTGGATGGCCCCGGGATCGCAGCGGTCGTCCGCTCGGTCCTTCATCCCTCATCCTCACTCACCGTCGGATAGAATATGGAAAAAGTGCGCATCGGCATCGTCGGGGTCGGTTGGGTCGCCCAGGTGATCCATCTCCCCATCCTGATGAAGCTCCCGGAAGCAGAGGTCGTGGCCATTTGCGATAAGGACAAGGCCAAGGTGCGCCTGGTCGGTGAGAAGTTCGGGATCAAGAACCAGTTCACGGACCTCAACCAGATGCTCGCGATGGAAGGGCTCGACGCCGTCATCGTGTGCACGTCCACGAATGCCCATCAGGAGGTGGCCGTGGCCTCGCTGAAGGCCGGCAAGGATGTGCTCGTGGAGAAGCCGATCGCGCGGACGTATGCAGAAGCCGAAGCGATCGCTGCCGCGGCGCGCGAGTCGAAGCGGAAACTCATGGTCGGCATGAATCACCGGTTCCGGCCGGATACCATGATCCTGAAGAGCTTCATCGAGGGGAAGGAACTGGGCAAGATCTACTACGCACGTGTCGGGTGGCTCCGGAAATACGATCTCGATCGCGCGTGGCTGACCCAGCGGGAAAAGTCGGGCGGTGGCGTGTTCATCGATCTGGGCATCGTGATGCTCGACATGGCGCTCTGGATGCTCGGGTATCCCCAGGTCGTGCGCCTCAACGCCGCGAATTATAAGAACCGTACGAAGCAGGTCGAGGATACATCGGTGGTGAGCCTCGTCCTGAACACGGGTGCGACGGTCAACATCGAGGTGAGCTGGTCGATGTGCCTTGATGAGGATGTCTATTATTGCTACCTCCACGGTGCGGAAGGCAGTGCGTCTCTTTCACCGCTGAAGATCAATAAGGAGCTGCACGGGAACCTTGTGAACCTTGCCCCGGCAAAGATCGACTCCGGGCATCAGCTCTTCAAGCGTTCGTACGAGAACGAATTGAAACACTTCCTGGGAGCGGTGAAGGACCTGCACCCGGTGATCTCCACAGGCGAGGAAGCGGTGCAACGGATGCGCGTCGTCGATGCCGTGTACCGCTCCGCCAAGAAGGGGAAAGAGGTCGCTGTCACGCCATGAGCACGGCCCCGGACCCAAAGCGGATTCTCGTCGTCGACGATGAGCGGGACATCGTTGAGTTGATCCGGTATAACCTCACCAAAGAAGGGTATGAGGTTGCGACGGCCTACAACGGGAAGGAAGCTCTTGCCCAGGCAGGGAACGGCACCGCGTTGGTGATCCTGGACCTGATGATGCCCGTGCTGGACGGCTTTGCCACGTGCAAGAAGCTCAAGACCACGCCCGGGACCGCCGGCATTCCGGTGATCTTTCTCACGGCGAGTTCGCGCGAGGTGGACGAAGTGGAAGGGCTCGAGCTCGGAGCCGACGACTACATCCAGAAGCCCATCAGTCCGCGGAAACTCGTTGCCCGCGTGAAGGCGGTATTGCGCCGGCGCGAACAGAGCGGCGACGATGCGAATGAGCCCCCGACGATCCACCAGGGCCGCCTGACCATCGACCGGAGGAGTTACAGCGTCCGCATCGGGGAACGTGATGTGTTCTTTCCCCGTAAAGAGTTCGAGATACTGGCGCTGCTTGCCGCACACCCGGGGAAGGTCTTCACGCGCGAGATGCTCCTGAATACGATCTGGGGGAGCCAGGTGATCGTGGTCGACCGGACGGTGGACGTGCACATCCGGAAGGTCCGCGAGAAATTGGGCGATGATGCCGACGTGATCGAAACGATCAAGGGCGTCGGCTATCGCTTCAAAGCCTGACCCCGCCCCATGAGACTCCGCTCCCGAATCGCCGTTACCTACATATCCCTTACCGTTGCAGGTGTCGTCCTCGTCAGTCTCATCTCCTCCTGGCAGATCCGCCAATTCATCACCACACGAAGCACCGGGACCCTTGCGGCCCAGGCCGAGCTGTTCGGACGGCAGATGGAGCTGGGACTGCTGCCCTGTGACGGCCGGGCTTCGACGGATTCGATCCTGTCGATGTCGGCGGCTGCCATCGGGGTGCGCCTGACCGTGATAGATCACGACGGCAGGGTGGTATTCGATTCTGTCGTGCCGCGCGACTCGCTCCGCTTCCTGGAGAACCATGCCTTCCGGCCTGAGGTGCAGGCGGCGCGCGCGCACAGGACGGGTTCGGACCGGAGGGTCAGCCATACCAACGGGAACGAATATGTCTACGTGGCGCGCCGGCTCGCCATGCCGGGGGCAGATGTTCTCGATGGCGGCGTCCTGCGCCTGGCGCTTCCGGTGGCCGATATGCGGGCCCTGGATGGCCAGGTACAGACCATGGTATGGATCATCGGGTTCATCGTCGTGGTGATCGTTGCCGTTGTGAGCATGCATGTTGCCGGGAGGATCACGCGGCCCATCCAGCATATCGCGCGAACGGCCGCCGCGATCACGCAGGGGGACCTGAATGCGCGCATTGTGGAAACGGGGGGTGATGAGATCGCGTCACTCGCCGCGGGCATCAATGAAATGGCCCGGACTCTGGGAGCGGACCTGGAGCGACAGCGGAAGCTCGAGCGCGTGCGCACGGAATTCCTCGGCAACGTTTCGCATGAACTGCGCACACCCATCTTCTCGATCCAGGGATACCTGGAAACGCTGATGGATGGGGCCGTCGACGATCCCGCGGTGAACCGCGAATTCCTCGGGAAGGCCCACACGCATGCTGAACGGTTGAACGCGCTCCTGAATGATCTGATCGAGATCTCCCGGATCGAATCCGGCGAAATGAAGATGAGCTTCCGCTGGTTCGCGCTGAACCAGTTCCTTGACGCCGTGGAAGAGGACATGCGGCCGCTGGCGGAGAGGAAACAGATCTCGCTGACCACGGAATACCCCGCAGTGCCCGATCTCAGGGTCTGGGGCGATCGCGACCGCTTGAAGCAGGTGATGGTGAACCTGATCGAGAACGCGGTGAAGTATACGGAGCCCGGCGGGAAGATCCGTGTCGGGGTCGCGCTCGAAAAGGACCAGGCGAAGATCTCGGTGACCGATTCGGGGATCGGCATCCCCGGGGAGCATCACCAGAGGATCTTCGAGCGGTTCTACAGGGTGGATAAGGACCGGTCGCGGGATGTGGGAGGGACGGGCCTTGGCCTTGCGATCGTGAAGCATATCGTCGAGGCACACGGAGGAACGATCGGTGTGACCAGCGAGCCTGCAAGAGGAAGTGTATTCACATTCTCGGTGAAACGATGAGCAAAGCACTTGATGAGAAGTTCATGACGGCCGCTCTCGATCTGGCCGTGCAAGGCGACCGGGCGGTCAGTCCGAACCCGATGGTGGGGGCGGTCCTCGTGCGTGGAGGCCGTATCGTGGCACGAGGGTATCATCGGTACTTCGGTGGGGCGCATGCAGAAGTGGATTGCCTCTCACGCTACCGCGGCGATCTCACCGGCACCACGATGTATGTGACCCTCGAGCCGTGCAGTCATTACGGCAAGACGCCACCCTGTGCACAGATGCTTGCATCGACGCCGATCAAGCGGTTCGTCATTGCGATGGTCGACCCGAACCCGGCGGTCTCCGGTGCGGGTATCACGATCCTCCGCACAGCGGGCAAGCGTGTCGATGTGGGCGTGCTCGGAGGTGACGCTGCGGATCTCAACCGCCGATTCGTCCGGGCCGTTACCCGGCATCGGCCGTATGTTCATCTCAAAGTTGCACAGACGCTGGACGGGAAGATCACGAAGGGGGGTGGTGGCCGGGATCTGATCACCGGGCCGGAAGCCCGCCGTGTCGTGCATGCGATGCGTACCGACTTCGATGCCGTGCTCATCGGGGCGAACACCGTGAGGGTGGATGACCCGCGGCTGACGGTGCGCGACATGCCGGGCGATGATCCCCATGTCGTGGTGCTCGATGGTCAGTTGACTCTCTCTCCTGACGCCCGCTTGATCCGCGCCTCGAAGAAACGCACGGTCTATGTCATTGTGACCCCGTCAGCGTTGCGCCAGCGCCGGGCCCGTGCCGTAGCCCTTGCGCGGGCAGGGGTCCAGGTGCTTGCTGTCGATGCAACGAAAGGGCGGCTCGACCTCCGGAAGGTCCTTGGTGTGCTCTATGATGAAGGCATCGGGTCGCTGCTTGTGGAAGGCGGGGCAGATGTCTTCGGGCAGTTCGTGGCCGGAGGGATGATCGATGAGATGAGTGTCTTCATTGCACCGGTGCTCGCTCCCCGTGGGGTTCCCGCGTTTCCGTCGGGTGCTCTGGCCGCGGCGGTGAGTGAAGCGTCATACATGCACACACACGATGCGGGGCGCGATATCTGGCTCCATGTGATGTTTGATTGAGGAGGCGGCGATGTTCACGGGTATCGTACAGGAGATAGGTTCTGTCGCCGGGGTGGTGAAGCGTGCGGGGGGCATCGTGCTGAGCGTGCGGGCACCAGGCGCGGCGAAAGAACTCAGGGTCGACGACAGCGTTGCGGTCAGCGGCGTCTGCCAGACCGTCGTGCGCTGCGGCGGCGATACATTCGAGGTGGAGGCCGTGGAGGAGACCCTGCGGAAGACGACGCTGGGATCGCTGAACCATGGTGCAAGGGTGAACCTGGAACTGGCCCTCCGGGTGGGCGACCGTCTGGGCGGGCACCTTGTGCAGGGGCACGTGGATTGTGTGGGGGAGATCGTGGGGGTGGAGAAGAGGCCGATGAGCTGGATGGTGACCGTCGGGTTTCCGGAGGAATTTGCGCGGTACATCATTCCCGTGGGCTCCATTGCCGTTGATGGGATCAGTCTGACGGTGGCCGCGGTAGGGCAGCGCAGATTCACCGTATCGGTGATCCCGCATACATTGGAGAAAACGACCCTTGTGGATGTTGCGGCGGGGAGACAAGTGAATCTGGAGTTCGACCTGGTCGGGAAGTACATCGAGCGGCTGACAGCGGGGAGAACTGGAGGAGGGGGAGGGATAACCGGCGAAAAATTGAGTGGTTGGGGGTTTTAGTACTTGATTTTTCCACGGGAGTTTTGTATCATTCAATACTACGATTGAACAGGAACGGGGTTTATGTTCACACTTCTTATTGTGGTTGAGCTGGTCATCAGCATTCTGTTGATCCTTGCGGTACTGATGCAGTCGAGCAAGGGCGGCGGGTTGGCAGGATCATTCGGTGGCGGGAACGTTGGCGTGGTCTTCGGCGTGCGTCGCACGGCGGATTTTCTCACGCGTGCAACGCAGATCCTTGCCGGAGTGTTCCTTGTCCTCGCGCTCGTGATCAACATCTTTTTCCTCCCGCGCGTGTCGTCGAGCGGGGGCAGTGTCCTGCAGCAGCAGGGTCAGCAGAAGACGATGACGCCGCAGCTTCCGCCGCCCCAGCAGCAGGCGCCGGTACAGTAACGGAGAAGGTTCTTCTCCCCGTCATTGTTGTACCGCACCCATGGCTCAATTGGTAGAGCAACTGACTCTTAATCAGTGGGTTCCAGGTTCGAGTCCTGGTGGGTGCACAACCGATCGACAACAGCCTAAGGGGTATGGTCGATCACGTGAAGATGCAATGACGAAGACAGCACAGCCCGACGATGTTCGGGCTGTGCTGTCTTCGTTTTGAGGGGGCACAGTCCTCCTCCCGCGGTCACACAGGACGATATCAGCAGTCCGCTCAATAAATATTTTTCCGCAGATCGTCCATCCGATTCGCCAACGATAAGTTCAAATCGCGATGGCCCGGTTTGATGCCCGCATATCTCTTGCACTGTCGCACGACATCACTCCAGGAACGATCATCGCGGGGGAAGGTCTTTTCACCTTTTCTCGGAGAGATGTGCGTGATGCTTTCCCGATGCTCACAGGATTTCCGGCAAGACGGTTCTTGATGAGCGCGATAGGTTCGAGGACCCGCACTGGTGCTGGGAGTCAGCACGACATTTCACGCAGAAGACTTGAAACTGCATCACGGATTCTCTACACTTCATCTGCTTCGAACAATCCATCCTCGCCTTGCCTGCATGTATCAATCAATCGTCAAAGGATGCCGTATGAAAATGCTCTGCACGTTCATACTTCTGGTATGCGATGTGGTGTACGTCCTTGCCCAGGGTGTGTCTCCCGCCTCCGGGGGGCTCGGGCACCTTCCAGCAGCGGTCGATACCGCTCGCAGTATCGCGCCGTTCTTCACGCAAGCCCAGGCAACCCCCGGGGTTCCCGATGCCGATGGTTTCATCCAGCGCTGGCTCCTTCTCGAGCCGATCAACAAACCGAACCGCGGCAATACTGTCTTCACCGACTCGTATATCCGGAGAAATCTCGATACGGCCTACTTCCCTGGACAGTTCGCGACGTTTCCTCGCAACGGGGAAAAGGTCAAGGTCGGTGATCAGGAACTTGTCTGGCATGCCCTCGAAACCTCCAGTTTCAACATCAAGCTTTTCCGCTTCGCGTACGGACTGAACAAGCAGACATACGGGGTGGTATTCCTGGCTGCCACCGTCATCGATTGTCCCAAAGAACTGAAAAATGTCCGCATGGCAGTGGGATCCAATTCGGCTTCCATGTGGTGGCTCAACGGGAAGGAAGCCGTCATGCTCTCCGGTGACCGTCGCATGGTGATGGACGATGGTGTTTCAAGACGCCTCACACTCAACAAAGGCAGGAACATCATCCGCGGCGCCGTCATCAATGGCCCGGGCATGAGCGATTTCTGCGTCCGCTTCATTGATGAGCACGGCCAGGCGGTCAAGGATCTCACCATATCTCTTGATCCCCGGAAGTAGGACAGGTCTTTCCATTGCTCTCAATCGACATGATCTCGGAGGTTCAATGAAATTCAGAATTGTGGCAGTCATCGGTCTTGCTCTTCTCTCGTCCCGCCTGACGGGCTGGGCCCAGGCGTTGAACGGTCAGCCGTATATTCACGATCCTTCGACCATCGCCCAATGCGACGGCAAGTACTATACCTTTGGCACCGGTGGCGGCGGCCTGATCTCCGTCGATGGCTGGACGTGGAACCCCGGCGCTGAGCGCCCCGGCGGCGGATTGGCACCCGATGTCATCCACATTGGGGATCGCTACTACGTTTCCTATGCGAAGGGGGGCGGAGGACTCGCAGGCGGGCATGCGAGCAATGTGTACGTTATGTGGACCAGGAGTCTTGATCCCAAATCTCCCGACTTTGGATTCAAGGACGAGACACTTGTTGCTTCCTCTGACGGGATCGAAGACTGTGATGCCATCGATCCGGCATTCCTTCTCGATCCCACCGACGGACGGCTGTGGCTGACGTACGGAACATACTTTGGGTTCATTCGCATCGTTGAGCTCGACCCCACAACAGGCATGCGCATGCCTGGCAACAAACCGGTAAATATTGCGATCGACTGCGAAGCGAGCGCCATGATGTATCGCGATGGATGGTATTACCTTCTGGGCACGCACGGCACCTGCTGCGACGGCGCGAACTCCACGTACAACATCGTGGTGGGTCGCTCAAAGAAGATCACCGGCCCCTACCGGGACAACATGGGGCAGGACATGCTCAAGGGGGGAGGCAAATTTGTTGTCGGAGCGAGTGGCCGGTTTGTGGGTGCGGGCCATTTTGGACATATGGTCCTGGATGCATGTGTGGAAAGATTCTCATGCCACTACGAAGCCGACCTCGATCGCAGCGGCTTCAGCGTGCTCGACATTCGCCCACTGCTCTGGAGAGATGGCTGGCCCGTCGCCGGTGACAACTTCAGGGGCGGTGTGTTTGAGATTCAGTCTGAGCGGAGCGGATTTGCACTGGAACTTGCCGTGGATTTCGTTCGCATGCCGCGCATCTGGCGCGGACCCGCTGGCGGCCCCGGTCCGGGAACTCCGCCCCCGGCTCCTCAACCATCGGGAACCAATCCGCCAACCCCTCCGCCCCCGGGTGGGGGCTTCCCGATGATCCCTGGTTTCTTCAATCGGGTCCCAGATGGACCACTGGTTTCCATTCCTGCCCAGAGTCTCGATTCGGTGGCCAGGGGCTGGCCGTCCGGCACCATCGACATCAGAATAGGCGATTTCATGTCCCGGCCGCATCAGACATGGTCGATCACTCCGGTCGCCGATGCCGGTGGATATCCCGGTGCACCGTATTTCAAGATCACGATCGCGGGAACAGATCGCGCTCTGGCGGCTACCGCCGATGCTGAACTCGTGGCGGTTCCGGGATTTACCGGAGCACCTGAACAACTCTGGCGGATCGATCAGCTGACGGACGGTACATATCGCATCATGCCCAAACTCGTTCCCCAGTCAAAAGAACAGTTCGTGTTGACCGCAGTGGGGACCAGTACGGTCACGCTTGCACCTTTCGATCCCAGAAGTGACGTCTCGCGCTGGAATTTCAAGACGCCTTGAGGAGGTTGGACGCACCATCGCGTGTTCGAACGCTGAACCCGGATCGATCGCAGACCAAACGTATCACACCATGTGATTCTGTCACAGACGGAAATTGGATCGCCATGAAAACATTCTGTGTCTTTCTTGCGATATGGATGATATCGTCAGCAGTCTTCTGCCAGGATAAAGACGTGAATCCTGTGCTGACCATCGAAGGCGGAAACGTCGTGGGGGTGGTGACCCCAACGAAAGGTATAGTCGCGTACAAAGGGATCCCGTTTGCGGCTCCTCCGGTTGGCGACCTGCGTTGGAAGGAACCGCAACCGGTCGTGGCCTGGAAAGGAACACGAGTGGCAGACACGTACGGTGCCGCCGCCAAGCAGGTAACATGGGACCCGCAAAGTTTCTATGGCAAAGAATGGCGTGCCAGCGGTTCCGTCCCGTTCAGTGAGGACTGCCTCTATCTCAATATCTGGACGCCCGCTGCAGGCCAAGCGGACAAGAAGCTCCCTGTGGCAATGTGGATACATGGTGGCGGTTTTCGTGAAGGCTTTGCCTTTGAACCGGAAATGGACGGCGGTGAGGAATGGGCGACGCACGGCGTCATTCTGGTGTCGGTAACGTACCGCCTCGGCGTTCTTGGGTTCCTCTCACACCCGCTACTGTCGGCCGAAAGTCCACATGGCGTATCGGGCAACTATGGGCTCCTTGACCAGATCGCAGCGCTGAAGTGGATCCATAAGAACATCAGGCAATTTGGCGGTGATCCCAACAACATAACGGTCTTTGGTCAGAGTGCAGGTGCAGGGAGCGTTCAGGCACTGTGCGCATCCCCGCTGTCGAGACAATTGATCAGTCATGCCATAAGCATGAGCGGCGGGGGCCTGGGCAAGTTTCGGATGGGGAGTACGGATTTTGACACTGTCCAGTTGGCAAACAAGGCCTTGATGGATTTTGGGAACAAGACAACGCTGAAGGATATGCGTGCGCTTTCGTTTGAAGAGCTTCTCAAGCTGTCCAATGACTATGCAGCAGCAACGAAGAAGACCATCTTCTTTGGCCCCATCGTCGATCATTACGTGTCGGAAGGTTCCTTCGATGATGTGGCAAGAGCAGGGAAGATCGCCGACGTTCCATACATGTTTGGGTACACTGCTAACGACTTGTTCGACATGACGAAAGCGGTTGTGGACTTCTGCGCCCTGCGTGCCGAAACGAGCAGTAGGCCGGCGTATGCGTATGTGTTTTCCCGCCAACTACCAGGGGATTCCAGCGGCGCATTCCACTCTGCTGACCTGTGGTATGTCTTCCATTCGTTCAGATACAGCTGGCGTCCATTCACAGCCGGCGACCATGCATTGAGCACTAAGATGATCGGGTACTGGACGAACTTCGCGAAATGGGGCAATCCCAATGGCGCAGAAGATGGCATCTGGACATCGTACTCTGCCCGGGACCCAAAGCTCATGGAATTGAATGTGGATGGAAACGATGCAGACTGCACAATGACCAGCTCTCCCAAGTACCGAGGCAGTACATTCAAGTGGCGGTGACCACGAACGGCGCCACGACACCCTCCGCCCGTTGCCTGGCCGATCATTTCACGGTCAAGCTCATCAAGCGCCTTGCGAGCTGCCGAGGGCAACCAATGTCACACGAACCGCCGTGAACCGGCCTGGCCTCCCGGTCTTGGCGGATCATTTTCCTGGCAATGGACAAGCGGCAACCGGTCGTCGGTAACTGCTTGTGCAGTAGTAATCTTCGATCTTCGATGTTCAATCTTCAATTAGTCTTCGATCTTCAGCAAGCCTCGGTGATCACCGGGGCTTTTTCATACCTTGACACTCTCCGAACCATTCTCTACTTTGCTCCTCGAAGAAGAGCATTCCGATCCTTCGGGTCTTTCGTCACGAGTGCAGATGGAGGCACAAAGCCTGCCTGTCTCTCCCGGCGCTCAGGCGCCGGATGTTCGTGCTGTCGATGCGTGGTAATGGTAGAGTGCTGGGTTGAACATGGAACAACGGAGTTCTGATCGTATGAAGACACGTGAACGTACCGACGTTGTGAGCCGCAATCTCATGTGTTGTTCCTGGGGGATCGCCGCCGTTGCCATATGGCTGTGTGCCGCTCCCTCTGCGATCCTGGCGGGGGAGGGAAACCAAGACAAGCCTGCTCCGGAAAGGGATCCCCGACGGCTGGTCTATCTCGTGCCGAATTTTCACCCGGCATGCTGCGGCTGGCTGACCGACTGGTCCACCGAGCGGAACTACTGCGCCAACAACTACATCGATCACCTGGACCGTGTGCGCGACGACCCGAACTACGCATTCGCGCTCTCCGAGGTTCCGAATATGATCGCCATGTTCAACTTTCACCCGGAGCGAAAGGATGAGCTGATACGTCGCTTTCAGGAAGGGCGGGTGGAGCCGTGCAACGCCTTCTTCCTCGAATCGACGATCAACCTGTCGGGGGGCGAGGCGCTGGTCAAGAACGGCGTAGAGGGTTTGCGCTGGCAGAGCCAGGTGCTCGGAGTCCGTCCGCGTTTTGCCTGGATGATCGACGTGACGGGGACCCACGAGCAGATGGCGCAGATCACCGCCGGGCTCGGCCTGGACGCTCTGTTCTATACCCGCCACAATCCGACCGGTTCCACAATTCACTGGGCTGAATCTCCCGACGGCACGCGGGTGCTGGCCATCGCACCGGGGCACTACAGCGAGTGGAACCCTCTTTTCAAAACCCCGCAACTCCTCGACGACGTGGCGCTTCGGGAATTGAAGGAGGATCTCGATTACCGGATGGGGGTGAAGACGATGACTCCCGAGGAGATCGAGAAACGGCCCTTCAAGTGGGACGGCATGAGGCAGCGTGTTCCCGAGGGGGCTCCAGTGCTGATCCTGGCAGGCAACGGAGACTACAGCGTCGCCCCCGCGTACAAGGGATATCCGACCGAGTTCATCCGTCAATTCAAGAGCGTCGCTCCCCGGATCGACCTGTCCTTCGTAACCCCGGGCACATACGTGGACGCGATCCTGCCCGCGGCCCGATCGGGAGCAATGAAGTTGCCCACGATGCAGGGGGGAACGAAATTCAGCTTCAACTCTTTCTGGATAGAAAACCCGCGCGTCAAAACCGCGTTTCGCCGCGCGGAGCAGGAGCTACAGGCGGCCGAGATGCTGTCAACGATCGCCAGCATCGAATCCCGTTCCACCTACCCGGTTCAGCCACTGTATCATGCCTGGCTCATGCTGCTGCTGAACATGGACCGCAATTCCCTGTGGGGATCGGCAGGCGGCATGGTCTTCGAGCATCCGCATTCGTGGGACGTCCGCGACCGCTACGAAGCCGTGGGCGCCATCGCCCGCAGAGCGTCTGAGGAGGCGATGGGCGCCCTCAGTGCGGAGGGATCTTCTTTGGCGTTGTTCAACCAGCTCAACTGGGAACGACGCGATCCGGTACTGGTGAACCTCCCGGAAGGAAGCGGCCTGAAGGGCGTCCGGTCTCAGGCTGTGCCCGGGACGCCGTACGTCCTGTGTGAGCCAACGCTTCCTTCGGTTGGGACAGCCTCTCTTGAGCCCTCGTCAAATTCTCCCGAACTCCCGAAATCGGTTCCTTTGCCCGACTCGATCGATACCCGTTTTTACCGGGCGCGGATCGATCGGGGCACAGGTTCGCTGACAAGCCTGAAGCTGAAATCCTCAGGTCGGGAAATGCTGGGTGGGCCGGCGAACGTCATCGTGGCTGAGAAGCCGAAGACGCAGGCGGGCGATCCGGGGGACCATATGCTCGACCGGCCGGAGCGTCTGACGCTGGCAAATTCGAACCAGTTCCTCCCGAAGATCTCCGTGCAATCGGGGTCCCTGGCCACGATCGTCAGGATCGAGTCCGGATTCTATGGGGGCGGCGGCATGATCCGGACCATATGCTTCTACGACGATTATCCGCGCATCGATTTCGAGACCGACCTGAACGACATCCCCGACAGCACCGTGGTGGTGGCGGAGTTTCCGCTGAGCGAAGAGATCGTCGAGATTCGCCGCGGCATTCCTTACGGCTTCTCGCACGCGGCCTGGTCGAGGCCGAACCCCGGGCTGCACGGCCGGACCGAAGGGATCGTCCCGGCGGTGCGCTGGTCGCACTACGCGTTCGAAGGCGGAGGTGGAGTGGCGTTGCTCGACCGCGGTCTCTCCGGGCGCGAAACGACCGGCAGGACACCGATCATCTTCCTGCTCAACGCCACAGACAAGTACTACGGTTACGTCAATCCGTGGTTGAGCGGCAAGGGGAAGCACCGGCTCGAGTATGCCCTGGTCGCTCACGACTCTGCCTGGGACAAGGCGCGCATTCCACAACTTGCGTGGGAATTCAACTGTCCGCCGGTCACGGTGCCCGACCGCGGAACAACCGCTCCCCGATCGTTCGTCAAAACATCGGAGAACATGATCGTTGAAGCGATCCGCCGCGAAGGTTCGGATATCGAATTGCGCATGGCCGAGTGCCTGGGAATCGCTGGCTACGCCGAAGTGAAGCTCTCGATGCCCCATGAGCAAGCGGCGCTCACCGATCTCGACGGCGCCAATCGTGTCCCGCTCAAGCCCTCCTCCGTCTACCGTTTCCCCGTACGTCCGCAACAGATCGTCACGATGCGTTTTCGCACCCGGAATACCGTAGCCGAAATTCAGCCCCTGACCGATTGGAGTCCGCTGGTTCCCGGGGCAAAGCGTGCAGCACTCAGCACCCGCATCGACAAGAAGGGCCATCCACCCCGCGGCGATGTGCGCTAGGATATGGGGTCCAACGAACCCTGGCTCGTAAGCTGTATCGGGGGGCTATCGTGCAACTCCAGACCCCGTTGAACTGCCTGGCGGAGGGACTCTTGGACCCGCATGCGATCGTCGCCGATCCACGGAACCACGATGAGTTCGAGGCGGCGGCATGATGGAGGGAGAGCGTCCTCCGTGTGCGATGCTCAGAACAGAAGCACTATGTCAATCCAGAAAACACCGGGGCACCTAATGAACCAGAGTGAGATTCCTGCGGAAGAACATCTCGAGAACGTAACGCGGCAACAGTGGAAATGGTCTGCACTGGCGGGGATGGCGTCCTATCTTGATGCGGGGTCGATCGTCGCGCTGGGCGCGGGGCTTGCGTTGTTTCAGGCGTATCTTGGCCTGAGCTCCACGGCCGTGGGGGCTCTTGCTGCGATCGGCCCCAATGCACTGGGTTGTGCCCTCGGATCGGTGATAGGTGGGCGTCTTGGTGATCGGCTCGGGCGCAAGCGCATCTATCAGTACGACCTGCTCGTCTACGCGGCCGGGATCCTCTGCATTGCACTGGCCGTGAATCGTGAGATGCTGTTCGCCGGAACGTTTGTTGTCGGCGTCGCCGTGGGCGCCGATGTTCCCACCTCACTTGCCTTGGTAGGTGAAATAGCGCCCGCGAAAGCCCGCGGCAAACTCCTTGGCCTGACGCAGGTTGCGTGGTCGATCGGCCCGGTCATCGTCCTGCTGATGGCAGCGGCATTGGCTCCGCTCGAATTGCTCGGCATTCGCATCGTCTTCCTGCATCTCTTTGTGGCGGCGATCGTGACGTGGGCACTGCGCCAGGGGCTCGCAGAATCTGCTCGCTGGAAGTCCGCGTCGCGATCCGGCCGTATGCTGGTCCGGAATCTCTTCTCGGGTGCGAACTTGTGGGCGTTGCTCTGGACGGGGTCGATCTACCTGTTCTGGGCTCTCGCTGCGGGAACATCCGGGATCTTCTACCCCTACATCATCCGGACGCTCAACGCCGGCGATCAGGCCGCAAGTGTGGCGGTCACAAGCATTGGGTTTCTCGCTTCGATCCTGTTCACCACCACGATCTTCATGCGGTTCTCCGACCGCGATCATGCGACGCGCAAACGCCTGTGGGGGATCGGGGCCGTAGCCCAGACGGCTGCGTTCGGGCTCTTCCTCGTGCTGCCGTTCAGCATCCCTGTCATCATCGCCAACATCGTGCTGTGTGCGTTCGGTGGGTCGCTGGCCGGTGAGGCGTTCTATAAAGTGTTCAGCCAGGAACTGTTTCCCACTCTTCTGCGAGGGACCGCGCAGGGCCTGACGTTTGGCGTCGCCCGCACGATGCTGGGGATCTGGAGTTTCTTCGTGCCGACGCTTGCAGATGCCGGCTTTCGTCCCGTGGCAGCACTCTTGATGGTGTTCCTGGCGATCAGCGGCGGGATCGGTTTCTGGTTCATGCCTGATACTTCGGGCAAGACGTTGGAGCAGATCGCATCAGAGCGGGGGGGATGAGGCCCGCGTGTCATTAGTGGATCAGCGTGGGACGCCCGGTCCTCACACATCGAAGAACATGAGGATTGTCATTTAAATTTCGTTTGATTAGATTGTTGTGGATCGAAGGAACGCGGTGACTCCTTCTCGATCCTCCGCATTGTTGTGCCTTGCATTGTCTCTGCAATCGATAGCACCGTGGTTCTCAGCCCCGTCGTTCCAGGCGGCTGCATCACCTGTTCTTGCTCAACCCATGCGCTCACGTTCACCAACGCGATCCGGCGAGAACCGTCTTTCCTGAGATCGCATTCCGACCGCGCACGAACGAATCGCGATCCTCTGACCTAGAACCCAAGGACCATGACCATGTCGCTTACCCCGAAATTCCTCGCCACCGGCATCGGCAGCATGCCATTTGCCGACGTTGAACACGCAGTGAACGTCTCATTGACCAGACTCCATGCGCCGATCTGGCCGCAATTGCCGAAGGCGGGATTGCACGAACAGATGGAGATCCAGTACTCGGAAGGGATGCCCTGCAGCGTCATCGACGAAGTGAAAGGACGGATGTTCTTCGACACGTCAGTCGATTACTCCGAATCGTTTGCGCGCTTCTACGAAACGTACATGGAGGCCATGGATCCGGAATCAGGGTCAGGGGATTGTTCCTCCATGGCCATCACGCCGGCTTTCTCCAAAGGGATCTACGCCATGGAGAAAGCGTTGCATGGGCTGGGCCGGACGCTTCCGTTGCTTAAGGTGCAGACCACCGGACCGTGCAGTTTCAGCCTGACCATCGTCGATGAGAACAAGCGCGCCATCTACTACAACGAAGAATTCCGCGACATGATCATCAAGGCACTGGCCATGAAGTGCCGCTGGCAGATCCAGAAGTTCCAACCCTATGCCGATAAGATCATCTGCTTCATCGATGAACCCATACTGTCCGCATTCGGCAGTTCGACCTATGTCTCCGTGAAACGAACCGATGTGGTCGATCACCTCACCGAAGTGGTGGCTGCTGTGCATGCGGACAATGCCCTCGCCGGCGTTCATTGCTGCGGGAATACGGAATGGAGCATTCTGATCGATGCCGGTGTGGATATCGTGAACTTTGATGCGTTTCAGTACGGGGAGACCATCGCCATGTACCCCGCAGGCATCAAGTCGCTCTTTGCCCGTGGCGGCTGCCTCGCCTGGGGAGTGGTGCCGACGTCCCCGGCCATCCGGGAACAATCGGTGGCGAGCCTGATGACCCAGCTTGAAAAGGTTATGGATCATCTTGCCTCCAAAGGGATCGACAAGCAATTGATCGCGGAGCAGGCCATCATTACACCATCGTGCGGGACCGGCTCGATGGAGCCCGCGGATGCCGAGCGGGTGTTCGAAATGACTGCAGCCCTCTCGAAAGCGATGCAGGAGAAATATCATTTCTAGGATCAACCCATTGACACTGGCGATCTCAGGCAAGGGGGAGTTGGGAAATCAACGCTGGCGGCGGTGCTGGCACTCTTGCTGGCCCGGGGCGGGAAACGCGTGCTCGCCGTTGATGCGGATCCGGATGCGAATCTCGCCTCGGCTCTGGGCATCCCGGCCACCATGCAGCGGGGGATCGTGCCCATCTCCCAGCAGATCGCGCTGATCGAAGAACGGACCGGCGCGAAAGTGAAAAGCTATGGCCAGATGTTCAAGCTGAATCCGGACGTTGCGGATGTCGCAGAGCGCTGCGCATTCATGTACGAGAACGTGGCCCTGCTTGTGCTCGGTGCCATCGAGAAGGGCGGGACCGGCTGCGCGTGTCCCGAAAGTGTCTTCATCCGTGCGCTGGTTTCCGATCTGATCCTGCAACAGGGCGATGCCCTGATCATGGATATGGAAGCCGGAGTGGAACACCTGGGGCGTGCGACCGTTCGCGGGGTTGATGCGATGATCCTCGTGGTCGAGCCTGGCCTGCGGGCGATCGAATGCGCGAACAGATGCATCACCATGTCCGCGGATATCGGATTGACACGCATCAAGATCGTGGCCAACAAGGTGACGGGTCCTGACGATGAACGTTTCATCCGCGAGGCGTTCCCGTTGCATGAACTACTGGGATCGATCCCGTATTCCGGGCTGATCGGTGCTGCCGACCGCCGGGGTGAATCGGTGCTGAACGTTCTGGACGAGCATCTGCTCGGCATATTCACGGGCATTCTTGAGAAGGTGACCGCGTGACAGGAGGGAAGCCTGACAATTTTCTGATCGCTGTCACCGGAAAGGGCGGAGTAGGCAAGACCACGCTTGCTGCGCTCGTCATCCATTGCCTCATACGCGGGAATCGCAGGCCGGTCCTTGCCGTCGACGCTGATCCCAACATGTGCCTCAATCTGGCACTGGGAGTTGACGTCGGGAAGACCGTGGGAGGTGTGCGCGAAGAGGCGCGTGAAGCCGCAGGCAAGGGGCTGGCCACCGGCGTCGCGAAACAACAACTCCTGGAGATGAAGATCGCGGAGAGCCTTGTGGAAGGCGATGATTTTGATCTCATCGCCATGGGGCGACCGGAAGGTCCCGGGTGTTACTGCTACTCCAACAACGTGCTCAAATCGGTCCTGGGCCAGATCGCAGCGCAGTATCCGTATGTGGTCCTCGACAATGAAGCAGGATTGGAGAATCTGTCGCGCCGCCTCGTCCAACGGGTGGATCTGCTCATGATCGTTGCAGATCCCTCCCAGCAGGGCCTGGAGACCATCCGGCGCATCCATGCGCTTGCCGTTGAAATGGAGATCCGCTTTGAGAAGCTGGTGGTCGTCATCAACCGCGTGCGACGGGATATCCGGGCGGAGCAGCTCGCAACGATACGATCGGCAACGCATGCGGACGATGTCGTGATCCTCCCTGATGATGACGAGATCGCGGAGTTCTCTGAAAAGGGTACTTCTCTTCTGCTGCTGTCAGAGGGCAATACGGTCGTGCAACGACTGGACGCCCTGCTGGCCACGTACTGCCACACACCCTTGCATGGACAAGGGTCATGATCCCCATTGACAGGAGACGGTAGACACCCGATGAAAGCCGAAACGAACACGCATGGAGTATGGGATGTTGCTACTGCCGAGATGCTTGTCAAGGCGGACAACGACTGCATCGATACCTGCTTCTCCCGCATGGAGACGCAGAAGAATCAGTGCCGGTTCGGCAAGGAGGGGTTGTGCTGCCGCATCTGTCACATGGGCCCCTGCAAGATCACACCGAAGTCGCCCCTGGGAGTGTGCGGTGCTGATGCCGATACGATCGTCGCGCGGAACTTCCTGCGTGAAGTGACAGGTGGTACCTCCGCTCATTCCGATCATGGCCGGCATTTGATCCTCCGGCTGAAGAAGGTCGCCGAAGGGAAGGGGAATGGCTATCAGATCAAGGACGAAAAGGCGCTCCGCTACGCCGCGGGCTTGTATGATATCGAAGAACAGGGCCGGAGTGCGAACGATGTGGCGCTGGACCTTGCGAATCTGTTCATCGCAGAGATGACCTCCCAGGAAGAGATCCTCAAGACCCTGTCGCTCGCTCCGGACAAGCAACAGAGCATCTGGAAGCGCCGGCACGTGCAGCCGCTCGGCATCGACCGCACCGTGGTCGAGTCCATGCATCGCACCACGATGGGCGTCGATCATGACTACCGGAACATCCTGATGCATGCATTCCGGACGGCCCTCGCCGACGGATGGGGCGGTTCCCGCATGGCGGTGATCGCCTCGGACATTCTGTTCGGTACGCCCTCACCCGTCCGTAGCAAGTCCAACCTGGGCATCCTGCAGGAGAACACGGTCAACATCCTGGTCCATGGCCACGAACCGGAGCTTTCCGAGATGCTTGCGGTGGCTGTGCAGGATCCCGGGATCATCAGGGATGCGAAAGAAGCCGGAGCGGAAGGGATCACGCTGGCCGGCATTTGCTGCACCGCCAATGAGATCCTGATGCGGCATGGGATCCCCGTGGCAGGCAACTTCCTGCAGCAGGAACTGGCGATCATCACCGGAGCGGTGGAGATGATGATCACGGATGTGCAGTGCTGCATGCCGAGTTTGCCCGACATAGCGCAGGCCTATCACACGCTGATCGTCTCTACTTCCGAGATCGCACAGACGATCGGATCGGTGCACCATGTCTTCAAGGAGGATGACGGGCTCGAATCCGCACGATCGATCGTGCGTCGTGCGATCGAGAACTACAAGAACCGCGATCCGAAGAAGGTGAGCATTCCGTCCGCATCAAAGCCTCTGGTTGCCGGGTTCAGCGTCGATGCGATCAAGTACATGCTGGGAGGGCGCTTCAGGGCATCGTTCCGTCCCCTGAACGACGCCATCATTCAGGGACGCATCAAGGGGCTGGTGGGCATCGTTGGGTGCAGCAACCCCAAGGGGCCGTTGGAATACTATGTGAACACACTCACGAAGCGGTTGATCGAGAGCAATGTGCTTGTCCTGAAGACGGGATGTGCCGCGATCGCATCCGCCAAAGAAGGGATGCTCCTGCCGGAGACCGCTCTGGAGCACGCGGGGCAGGGGTTGCGTGAAGTGTGCGAGGCCGTCGGCATTCCGCCTGTGCTGCACATGGGCAGTTGCGTTGACAATGCGCGTATCCTTGAGGCCGCCACGGAAGTCGTGCTCGAGGGCGGCCTGGGCGATGACCTGTCGCAGATCCCGGCCGTGGGCGTCGCACCCGAGTGGATGAGCGAAAAGGCGATCGCGATCGGGTGCTACTTCGTCGCTTCCGGCGTGGATGTCATCCTGGGGCATCCGTTCCATGTCGCCGGATCGGAGAATGTGACCCGGTTCCTCACGGGGGAGGCCACGGAACTGTTCGGCGGTTCGTTCCATGTGTGTCCCGACCCGGACGAAGCGTTCGTGAAGATCATGGCATTGCTCGACGCTTCCAGGGAGAAACTGGGGATCAACAAGAAGGCGGAACGCAAGTTGTACGATATGAAAGACAGGAGAGAATTGGATGTCTAAACTGATATGCAGTAGTGCGATCGACGGTGCCGTCGAATGGGTCGCACAGGCGGAATTGAAGTTGGATGAAGCACTTCAGGCAAAAGGCGCACATTGTCCGGTCAGCTTTCCGGGCACTGCATATTACCTGCCGATCATCTATTCCTTCACCGGCGAGAAGGCGGAGACGCTCGGGGATCTGAGCAGGATCCTCCGTATCGCGAAGGGATATCTGCCGGAGCGTCCGTCGGACAAGGTCTGGCTGCCGTATCTGGGCAATACACTGGATGCAGGAGTGGCGGCGTTGTTCGCGTGCGAGATCATCGAGGCCTGCAAATATGTCGTCGGGCCGGATCCGGTCAACGGCATCTGGCTCGGTGCAGCCACTGATACGATCATGCGTGAACGGGGGATCGAATTTGTTGACGGGACTGCCCCCGGCTTTGCCGCGATCACCGGTGCAGCGCCGACCAACGCGATCGCCGTGAAGATCGCCCGGGAGTTGCAGGAGAAGAATCTCTACGTCTTCATGGCCGGCAGTCTGAACGGCAAGCAGTTCGCCGATCAGCTTGCTGAAGAAGGCGTGCAACTGGGGTGGGAAACGCGTCTGGTGCCGTTCGGCAGCGATGTCTCTGCCCTCGTCTATGCACTCGGGTTCGCGAACCGCGCGGCACTCTCTTTCGGTGGCGTGAAACCCGGCGACTTTGCCAGGAACCTGAAGTACAACAAGAACCGCATCTTTGCCTTCGTCCTTGCACTGGGCGAGGTCTCCCCGGCAAAGTACGCGGCTGCAGCGGGAGCCATCAATTATGGTTTCCCCGTTATCGCAGACACGGATATTCCGGAGATCCTGCCGACCGGTGTCTGTACGTATGAGCATGTGGTTGCCAACGTCCCGCATGATGTTCTCGTGGAAAAGGCACTGGAAGTGCGCGGCTGCAAGATCAAGATCACGAACGTGCCCATCCCGGTCGCGTACGGGCCGGCGTTCGAAGGCGAGAGGATCCGGCGGACCGATGCCCATGCGGAATTCGGCGGGAACAAGACGGCGGCATTCGAATTCGTGACGTCGAAAGAACTGGATGAGATCACCGACGGTGAGATCACCATCATCGGCCCGGATATCGACGCGATCGCGGAAGGCGCCTTCCTCCCTCTGGCCATATGGGTCGAGGTGGCAGGTCGCAAGATGCAGACGGATTTCGAACCCATTCTGGAACGGCAGATCCATCATCTGATCAATGGCGCGGAAGGTATCTGGCATATGGGCCAGCGCGACATTGTCTGGACGCGGGTGTCGAAGCAGGGGTTTGCCCGGGGACTGCGGCTCAGACACTACGGCGAGATCATCCACGCCAAGTTCCTCTCTGAGTATCCGGCGATCGTTGACAAGGTGCAGGTCACGCTGATCACCGATGGCGACGAAGTGAACAAGAGGCTCGCGGTTGCACGCAAGGTGTACGACGAGCGGAACCGCCGTCTGGAATCCATGACCGATGACGCGGTGGACACGTTCTACTCCTGCCTCCTGTGTCAGTCCTTTGCACCGAATCATGTGTGCGTGATCACGCCGGAACGCCTTGGCCTCTGTGGTGCGTACAACTGGCTGGACGGCAAGGCTGCCTACGAGATCGATGAGACCGGCCCGAACAAACCCATCCGGAAGAACGAGTGCCTGGATCCGGTGCGGGGGATCTGGAAGGGCATCGATGACTATGTCTACATCAACAGCCACAAGACGATCACGAGCTTTTCGGCGTACTCGATCATGAACAATCCGATGACCAGCTGTGGATGCTTCGAGGTCATCTGCGCGTATGTACCGGAGTGCAACGGCGTCATGGTGGTCAATCGTGAATATCAGGGAGAGACGCCGGTCGGCATGACATTCTCATCTCTGGCCGGCAACGTGGGCGGTGGTTTGCAGACGCCGGGTTTCATGGGATGCGGGAAGGTGTTCCTGACATCACGGAAGTTCCTCTTCTCAGAAGGCGGGCACAAACGCCTTATCTGGATGACGAAGGAACTCAAGACCCTCCTCGCTGACGATCTGCAGAGGCGATTCGGCGAACAGGGAGTGCCCGATCTGCTCGACAAGATCGTCGATGAAACCATGGCGATCGATGCGCATGAAGTGCGCCGGCACCTCGAGCGGAATGGCCATCCGGCCATCACGATGGAAGACATGGGCGAGTATGCACGAGCGGCCGCAGGAGCGCCGGAAGCCTCGGCACAGAGACCTGCATTGGTGACGGACACGCTCGCAAAGGAATCCCCATCAGGGATGTCCGCGGCGAGGGTCGCGGCCCAGGCGGTTGTGTCCACGAGTGTAGCTGAGGAGGAGGATCGTACGGCCATGCGTGTTTCAGCTGCCGATCTCGAGCTATTGAAGGCGGATCTGATCCGTGAACTGAAGAGGTCGATCACCAGTGAGGTCGTGGGTGAGATCGTCAATACGCTGAATGCGAAGTTCCTCGGAAAGGAACCGGAAGCCCCCATTGCGGCTGATGTGAGATCCATGGTCCCCCCGGCCGCGCCGATCATCCCGGCAGCAGCTCCACCTGCCCCCACCGCGGCCGAACGGATAAGCCAGGTGGAAGCATTTCAGATCCGGAAAGAAACGGCGGAGGTCCCCGTCTGGCGGGTATTGCTCGGAGCAACCAAAGCCGAAGGTGGTACGCGAGGCCGGACATACACCATCGGCGGCGAAACGTGCATGCCGTTCCATCTCTGGGAAGGAGCAATGCCACACCGTCCGCTGGTGGCCATGGAAGTGTTCGATGTCGTGAATGAGAAGTATCCACCGGTGCTGCGGACGGCGTACGGGGATCTTCTCCATCGCCCGGCGGAAATGGCACGGGCATGTGTTGAGAAGCACGGTGCCGACCTGATCAGCGTCCGCCTGGAGGGGACGCACCCTGAGAAGGGAGGTCGCACTCCCGAGCAGGCCGTTGCTCTGGTGAAAGAAGTGCTTGCCGCGGTCCCCGTTCCTCTCATCATCACCGGTCACAGCAATTACGACAAGAACAACGAAGTGATGAAGGCGGTGGCCCAGGCGTGCAGCGGAGAGAAGCTGCTGTTGAACTGGGTGGAGCAGGACAACTACCGGACCATAGCCGGTGCGGCGCTTGCATTCGGCCATGCACTTGTATCGCAAAGCCCTATCGATGTGAACATTGCGAAACAGATGAACATTCTGCTGACCAACATGGACGTCAAGCCGGAGCAGATCGTGATGGACCCGATGACAGGCGCCACGGGGTACGGCATGGAGTATACGTACTCCGTCATGGAACGGATCCGTCTCACCGCCCTGAACGGCGACCGTATGCTGGCGGGGCCGATGATCGTTTCCCCCGGACAGGAATGTGCAAAGATCAAGGAATCGCGCGCGACGGAGAAGGATTTCCCTGAATGGGGAGAACTCGAAGACCGGGCGGCCCTCTGGGAACTGACCACCGCGATCTCGTTCCTCTACGCAGGTGCTGATATCCTTATCATGTACAATCCGAGATCTGTCGCGGCTCTGAAGAAGACCATCTCTCAGTTGTTGGACCAACAATAGCAGACGAGGAAGCATCGCATGGCGCTTACCGGCTTGCAGATACAGAAATTGCTGCCCAAGACGAACTGCAAAGAATGTGGTTCCAACACATGCCTGGCATTTGCCATGAAGCTCGCAGCGAAGCGGGCGGAATTGGCGCTCTGCCCCTATGCGTCCGATGAGGCGAAAATGGTCCTCGGGGCAGCCGGCGAGCCCCCGGTCAAGATCATAGCCCTTGGAGCGGCGCGATCGCTCAAGCTTGGCGACGAATCCGTCCTGTACCGCCACGAAAAGACGTTCGTCAACAAGACCGCCTTTGCGGTGAATATCAACGACTCCGATGAGGATGCGACGATCGACGCCACGCTGGCGAAGGTCAGGGACTATGTGCTTGAGCGCGTCGGGGAAACCATCCGGATCGACATGGTGGCGGTGACGCACACGAGCAATGAGCCCGGTCGCTTTGCGGAAGTGGCAAAACGGGTGTGGGCGACACTGGAGCGGCCACTGGTTCTTTGCAGTACGGATGTGGAGGCGCTCGCAGAAGCAGCGCGTGCCGTCCCCGGTTCCCACAGCGTGCTGGCCGCTGCCACAGAAGCGACGTCGGACCAGCTCGTTCAGGTCGCCCGGGAATGTGAGCATTGCCTGGCTGTCACAGCACCAGACCTGAACAAGCTCGTTGCCTTGACGACCCGTGTAAAGGCGGAAGGATTTGATGATCTTCTGCTGCAGTATCCAACACTCTCACTGGCAGAGCAATTCCAGACCAATACAACCGCCCGGCGGGCAGCCATCAAAGACAGTTACAAACCTCTCGGGTACCCCGGTCTACATGTCATCCCGCCCGGCGATCTGCTTGACACGACGGTGGCGGCCCTGAATGAGATCTGCAAGTACGGTGGCATCTGTGTGCTGCCGGAATTCAATCCCGCGCAACTTGCGACGTTGCTCACGTTCCGGCTGAATCTCTTCACCGATCCGCAGAAGCCCATTCAGGTGGAGCCGAAGCTCTATCCGATCGGTGAACCGAAGCCGGATGCTCCGGTGTTCGTGACGACGAACTTCTCCTTGACCTATTTCATCGTGTCAGGAGAGATCGAGAATTGCGGTCTGAGTGCCTGGCTGCTGGTGCCGGAATGCGAGGGGATGAGCGTGCTGACGGCATGGGCCGCCGGCAAGTTCTCTGGTGCGGTCATCGGCAAATTCGCCCGGGAGATCGGGTTGAACGACCTCGTCACATCGCGTCAGATCATCATCCCGGGGTACGTGTCGCAGATCAGCGGGGAGCTGGAAGAAAGCATGCCGGGCTGGAAGGTCCGTGTCGGTCCACAGGAAGTTGCGGATCTGGAAAGCTTCATCCGGGCAGGGTTGAACTAGCATGCCCGCCATCACCTTTCTCCCGTCGGGCAGATTGCTGGAGGTTCCCTCCGGCACTCAACTGCTCGATGCAATGGGAAAGGCCGGCATCGAGATCGATCTGTCGTGTGGGGGTGAAGGGACCTGTGGCGATTGCATCGTGCGGGTGAAGACCGGTGACGTGGATTCCAGCAGTCAGGGGATGCTTTCCGGCTCGGCACTGAGTGACGGGCACGTGCTGGCGTGCAGGACCCGTGTACTGGACAAGGATGTTGTCATCGAGATCCCGCAGCAGTCGGGCAAGGATGGTGGCCAATTCATCGACGAGACAGATTCCGTGCTGCTCATCCGGCAGGATCTCTTTCCGAGAGAGTGGCAGCATGATCCACTGACCCTCAAATGGCTGGTGCAGGTTCCGCCTCCGCGCCTGGAAGATGGATTGTCCGATCTCGAGCGGTTGACACGCATGGTCCAGAAGGACTGGGGGAAGCGGGA
The DNA here is from genome assembly GCA_016707525.1 of Ignavibacteriota bacterium. NCBI lineage: Bacteria > Pseudomonadati > Ignavibacteriota > Ignavibacteriota bacterium. The sequence goes on along the minus strand of JADJHP010000001.1, from coordinate 691,299 downwards.
GTTCCACTATGCGTTGCCGGTGATACAGAAGCTCGCCGGTGTTCTCCGCGAACACGAGGGGCTCGTGACGATCACCCTTGTGCGCTCGCTGCTCCTGTATCACATCGTGGACGTCGAGCCCGGGGACCAAACAACGAGGCACTACGGTATTGCCATCGATGTCGGGACCACGACCGTCGCAGTGCAGTTGGTGTCGCTCCCCCTGGCAAAGGTCGTCGGCACCCGCACCGCATACAACGACCAGGTGGTCTGTGGCCTTGACGTCATCAGCCGGATCAACTATGCGCAGAAGCCCGAGCGATTGAAGGAACTGTCGGTGCGGGTGCTGAAGACCATCAATACCCTGGTGACCGAAGTGTGCAGGGCGTATGATGTCGATCCTGGAGAGATCAGCAACGCGGTGATCGCCGGGAATACGACCATGACCCATTTGCTCCTGGGCCTGAACCCCGAATATCTCCGGCTGGCGCCGTATACGCCAACGCTCCTCGAAGCGCAGTATTTCACATCGCGCGAGATCGGGCTGGAGATCAATCCCAATTCATGGGTGTACATCTCTCCTGCGGTGGGCAGTTATGTGGGAGGGGACATCACATCGGGCCTTCTCTGTACGGATATCGCTACGGATTCCGATGCCGTGAATCTGTTCATCGACATAGGGACGAATGGGGAGATGGCGGTTGGCAACAGTGAGTTCCTTCTGACCTGTGCCTGTTCGGCGGGTCCTGCGTTCGAAGGAGGAGGGATCGAATTCGGCATGCGTGCGTCCCTGGGGGCCATCGAAAAGGTCCAGGTGGCTCCGGAGACCGGTGCATCGTCGTATCAAACCATCGGGAATGTGTTGCCGGTCGGGATATGCGGATCCGGCATGATCTCGCTCCTGGCGGGCCTCTCCATGACCGGATGGATCGACTCGGCAGGGAAGCTGGACAGGGTCAGAAGCTCTCCCGTGATCCGGGTCGTGGGCCGGCAGGCGATCTACATCATTGCCACGGCAGAGCAGAGTGGCATCGGCAAGGCGATCGTCATCAGTGAAACGGATATCGAGAACATCCTCCGCGCGAAGGCTGCGATCTTCTCGGCAGTCGCCATGATGCTGGAGGAGACAGGGCTTGATCCATCCGACCTGGCTCAGGTGTACATTGCGGGTGGCTTCGGCCGCTTCCTGGACATCGAAAAGGCGGTCTGCATCGGATTGCTCCCCGATCTGCCAAGAGAGAAGTACTTCTACATCGGGAACTCATCGCTCACCGGTGCATTCATGGTGCTGGTGTCGCAGGAGTTTCGGGAGAAACAGCGACAGCTGGCAGGGAGAATGACCTATATCGACCTCTCCTCGAAACCGGGGTACATGAATCAGTATGTCGGCGCTCTCTTTCTGCCGCACACGGATCTCGATCTCTTCCCGAGTGTGAAGAAAAGCCGGCACGTCTCAGGGCTGACGACGTGACTCCACGTGCCAATGTCCTATGATCAAATTCCCAGTATCAGGAAAGCCGCCTATGAGCGAGTCCCACTGTCCCGGTCAGGACATGCGCTACTGGACGCCCGACGACATCTTCGATGTCATCTGTCCTGAGTGCCAGAACGAGATCGAATTCTGGAAGGATGAACCGATAAGGGTGTGCTCGCGGTGCAAGAAGGAGATCCTGAATCCGAGGATCGACCTGAGTTGCACGGACTGGTGCAAGTCGTCGAACGCCTGCGTCGGCAGAAGGAAATAGTCGTATCCGCGATCGTGCAATGACGACCGGGCCCCGTCAGGCCAGGTTCTTTATCTGCCCCCAAGCGGCTGGTGGTGATCCGCTTCCCACTCCAATTCGTCGCAGTTTCCTTCCCCGGTCGGCCGGGCTACGCCCCGGCCACACAGCTCACCGGGGAGACCACCGGCGCCAGTTTCCTCCGAGGGATTAACTACTCTTTCATCCTTCCGGCTGATTTCTCCTTCCTTTCCGTGTGGTATACTTCCTCAAGAGTCGCGAGCACCTCTCCATGGGGGGAGGAGTACGTTCTCGCGAACATCATACGTGCCGGACCCCAAGAAACCTGGAGAACGTTGTATGAAGACCACAAAAGCACGGCCCCCGAAGAATGTGTTTCCGAAATCCCGCACGAGCATTCAAGGGTTGGACGAGATCACGAATGGGGGGCTTCCGAAAGGCAGAGCGACGCTGGTGTGCGGCGGAGCAGGGTGCGGGAAGACCCTCTTTGCCATGGAGTTCCTCGTCTACGGGGCAACGCGATACAATGAGAAGGGCGTCTTCGTGTCGTTCGAGGAAACGCCGAAAGAACTCATTGCGAACGTCGCTTCGCTGGGGTTCAACCTCGAAGATCTTGTGGAACGAAAGAAGATCCGGCTTGAATATATCAGCGTCGAAAAAAGCGAGATCAAACTGGGCAGCGAATACGATCTGGTCGGCCTGTTCGTCAGGATCCAGGAGGCCATCGAGAGCATCGGTGCAAAACGTATCGTGCTGGATACGATGGAGTCTCTCTTCTCTGAACTGCCTCACCCCGAGATGCTTCGGGCGGAACTGCGCCGTCTGCTGCGCTGGTTGAAACGGAAGGGCGTGACCGCGATCATCACCGCCGAGCGGGGAGATGGTACCCTGACCCGTCAGGGGCTGGAAGAATATGTGTCCGATTGCGTCATCCTCCTCGACCATCGCGTGGATGACCAGTCCTCGGTACGCCGGCTGCGCATCGTCAAGTATCGTGGCTCAACGCACGGCACGAATGAGTACCCCTTCCTGATCGACGAGGACGGTTTCTCTGTTCTACCCGTCACCTCCCTGGGATTGAACTACTCTTCTTCCCGCGCCCGCATCTCCAGCGGCATCCCACGGCTTGATACCATGCTTTCCGGACGCGGTTACTTCCGCGGCAGTACCGTACTCGTCTCGGGTACCGCCGGAACCGGCAAGACAAGCATCGCCTCCCAATTCGTTGAGGCCGCGTGCAAAAGGGGTGAACGCGTCCTCTTTTTTACCTTCGAAGAATCCCCGAGTCAGCTCACGCGCAATATGCGTTCGATCGGCATCGATCTGGACCCGTGGATACAGAAGGGATTGCTGCAGTTCCACGCGACCCGTCCTACACATTACGGCCTGGAGACCCATCTCGCAACAAGCATCAAGATGATCAATGCCTTCGATCCGAAGGTCGTGATCCTGGATCCGATCAACGCGTTCGTTACCGGGGAGAACCAGAACCAGGTCAAGACCATGCTGCTGCGCCTCGTGGATTTTCTGAAGATGAAGCAGATCACTTCGTTCTTCACCAGCCTCACGACCGCCGGTGATTCGCTGGAGCTGACGGATGTGTACATCTCGTCGTTGATCGATACCTGGTTGCTTCTCCGTGACATAGAGATCGGTGGGGAGCGGAACAGGGGATTGTACGTGCTGAAGTCGCGCGGCATGATACACTCCAACCAGATCCGTGAATTCAAGCTGACCAACCACGGGATCGAGCTGCTCGACGTGTACGTGGGTGCAGGCGGTGTATTGACCGGCTCGGCCCGCCTTTCGCAAGAGACCAAGGACGAAGCCGAGCAACTGCTGCACCAACAGGAGATCGTCCGCAAAGAGATCGGATTGGAGCGCAAACGGGAAGCCGTGGAGGCACAGATCCTGCTGTTGCGGGCAGAATTTGAGGCTGAGGAGTCCGAAGCGCTCAAGGCCATCGAGATCGACAGATCCAGGATCGAGCGGTTTGACCTGGACAAAAGGAAAATGGCGAAGAGCCGGAGGAGCGATGCGAATGTGAAGCATGGCCGCGCGTAAAAAGAAGACAACCTAGGACGTCATGGCGAGCGCGGAGATATTCTCGTGAAGGTGCTTCACTGTGAACACGAAACGTCGATCCCGGTGGCCACCGGGATCGGCCCGTATTACCATTGGAAGGATGTCAGCACCTACTACGGGCGAAAGCTCAGCCGGTAACGTGTGATGGCATTGTCACTTGTCGGTTGTCAAGGGGGAACTCTCCGGGCCACGTGTCTGTTGGGAAAAGAGGGGGTGAGATCCTGTTCTTCAGAGGAACAACGAGGAGTGACAATGAAGCGGAGACCGATACTGCTGATGGCCACGGCATTTCTCACCGCGGTGTCCTGCAGTTTTTCAGCCTACATCGAGCACACCGGAGAGTGGTGGCGGGGTCAGACTGTGGCCGCGAAGTACGAGTACATTGGCCTGACCTTCGAGGGGAACACCGTAGGATCGAACTTGCTTGGATTCGGTCTGTCGACGCAGATCCGGGTCAAGCCAGCCGGTCCGACGTCGAAAGGCCCGACCATGCCGGCCTCGCTCCAGGTCGATGGTGGGCAGCTCGTTGATGGACTGGACAGGTTCTACTCCGATCCGCGTAACGCCACGATCCCTGTCTCGAAGGCGTCGTTGGTGTTTGTCTATGGGCTCGCCGGAATGCCGCGTGCCACATTGCGCACCATGATCGAAGAGTTCCGTAAGCCCGGCTGCTGACGGTCGCTTCCCGGTAACATACCCTCCGCCTCATTGTCCTGTATGTTCTGGAGTCCCGACATCGCGATTCGGGATGTCGTCCTGCGGTTCGACCTTCGCTTGCGGACCTCTCGGGATTCGGTCGGTCCAGAGGCGCCTCACGACCGGATACAGGCCAAAACCGAGCAGCCACGCCACGACGGTGCCGTTCCTTCGTTGAGGGCGACGTACGGGCTGGTGCCCGTCCTTCATTTTCCGGGCACTCCGTTTCGGATCACCCTGAGCCCTCGGGTCTCTGGGTTGCGCGGCCAGGGCGCGGAGGAGATCGTGGACTTCGTCAATGCCTCCGAGATTGTATCGGGCGTGACTGTTGGCGATCCCAACTTTGATGGAGTACGCCGTCGGCGGGAGCACCTTGAAGAGGTCCTCGTCGGTCCAATCGTCACCGATCCCCAGCACGAATTCGTACTCCTCCTTCGCCATCCAATGGCGCGCAGCGACGCCTTTGTGGATCCCCGCATTGCGGACCTCAATGACTTTCTTCCCCTGAAGGATCTGCACATCGATGTTGGCCGTGAAGGCCACGAGATGGTCCGTGAGTTCACCGGCCAGGAGCTGGGCCTGTTCGGGGTGGGCATTCCGGTAGTGCCACACGACGGAATATTCCTTCTCTTCGATGCGCGAGCCCGGGAGACGATCGGCGTAGTGTTCAAGGATAGGGAAGATCCGTTCTTTCCATTCCCGTGGCAACGGCTTCAGCAGTTCCCACGCGCCTGCATACTCTTTGATCCATGTCCCGTGCTCTGCGACGAGATGCATGGGGATCGTCCCGAACCACTCCTCCAACGTTCCCCTGTCCCTCCCGCTCACGAGAACGAGCGTATTGCGCAGATCTGCCGCAAGTGCCTCGAGGAGCCCTATGAGGTCGCGATCGGGCCGCGACTCCTGCGGATCGGGCGCGAAAGGTACGAGCGTTCCATCATAGTCCAGCAGGATCAACCGGTGGTGGGAGGTGGAATAGGACTTCAGGAGGGTGTCGTGCGCGCCCTCAATCAGGAGCCGCGATGCGAACGTGTCCTGTGCTTCCCGGGTGGCGAACAGCAGATGCACGAAATCATTCGCCCACCGGAGCACATCGTACCGGCGCAGGCGATTCTGCATGATCTGATTCCGGCGCCTCTGCTCCTCCACCGGCATAGCAAGAGCCTCGCGCAACGCTTGCGCGATCTCCAGGGTCGTATGAGGGTTGATGGTGATGGCTTCCCCGAGTTCCTTTGCGGCCCCCGCCATTTCGCTGATGATGAGCACGCCGGTCAGATCGTTCCGTGACGCAACATATTCCTTGGCGACCAGATTCATTCCGTCGCGCAGCGGGGTGACCAGGGCAACGTCACTGACGCTGTAGAGCGCGACCAGGGGGCCGAAGGACATGTGCTTATACTGATAGAGGATGGGGGTCCACCCGATCCTCCCGAACTTGCCGTTGATCTTGCCGACAAGCTCCTCGATCTGGCGCTTCATATGATCATAGTGCGAGACGCCTGTGCGGGAGGGAACCACGATCATGATCATGACCACGTTGCCGTGGAGACTGGGATCACCCTCGAGCAGCACTTCGAATCCCTGCAGGCGGTTGAGAACCCCCTTGGTGTAGTCGAGCCGGTCAACGGAGAGGACGACCTTCACGCCGGGAAGAAGCGAGGCGAGGACGCCCTGCTCCTGCCTCACCCCTGGATCATCCAACGCATGGTTGAATTTGCTGAAATGGATGCCCATGGGGAGCGTCTCCACCCTGACGACGCGATCAGGAAGAAGGATCTGGCCGAGGTGGTGTTCGTGACCAAGGAGGCGGAGCGTGCACTGGAGAAAATACTGCATATAGCCGTAGGTATGGAATGCGACCAGGTCAGCACCGAGGAGCCCCGAGAGGATCTGTCGCCGCCAGGAATTGGGAAGGAGCCGGAACACCTCAAAGGTCGGAAACGGGATGTGCAAGAAGAACCCGATCGGCACATCGGGCACGCTCGCGCGGACCATGCCCGGGAGCAGCATCAGGTGGTAATCATGGATCCACACGACGTCCCCATCACGAAGGATCCCGTTCACCGCTTTGCAGAATATCTCGTTCACACGGATGTACTGTTCCCACTGCGTTTCGTCGAACATCGAATACGCTGTGAAATAATGGAAGAGTGGCCAGATGGTGGAGTTGCAGAAGCCGTGATAGAACTGCTCCATCTCTTCTTGTGCAAGGAACACCGGCACGGCATGGAACGCATCGCGTGCCGTTGCGATCACTTCCTCCTGGCGCGCCGGGTCGACGGTGCTCCCCGGCCACCCGACCCAGAGGTATTCGCCGAAGCTCCCGCTGCCGGTCTCGAGCGAGTCGAGGTACGTGCGCAGCCCGGTTGCCAGCCCGCCATCACTCTCCGTGAACACCAGAGAATCCTGACTTTGCGTGACGACGAACGGAAGACGGTTGGAGACGATCACCAGTCTCCGGTGGGTAAGAGGTGTGGATGTCATTGCGGTCCCTCCTCGTCAAGGTGCAGCGACAGGTCAGAGATACACCGTGTCGCCTTCGTGAAGCAGGGAGACGAACAGCAGGAGATAATCACGGATATGACGCGTGATCAGGAAATTCTCCCGGATATGCTCCCGTCCGTTGAGTCCGAGATGCCTGGCGTGGTCGGGCTCCCGGAGGAGCCGCTTGATCCAGTGGGCCGTACCCTCGATGGAGTGTGTGAGGATCCCGCCGTGATTGTGGGTGATCTGGAGGGGGATGCCGCCCACCGCGGAAGCGATGACCGGCTTGCCCTTCCAGAGAGCCTCGGCAACGGTGAGGCCGAAGCCTTCCCGAAGCGATTTCTGAAGCACGATCGTGGATCCTCGCTGAAGGGCGTTGATCTCCAGGTCGCTGGCCGGGGGAAGGAGCAAGATGAAGATATCCTTGTCATCCCCGGCGGCCTCCCGGACCTGTGCCAGAACGGTCATCCCTTCCGGGTCATCCGTTGCGCCTCCACCCGCCAGGACCAACTGACAGTCCACATGTCGCTTGGCGATCGCATACGCCCGGATCACACCGACGGGGTCCTTGAGAAAGTCGAACCTGGAGATCTGAGTGATGACGGGGCGCGATCGATCGATGCCAAAGCGCTCGAACACGGCCTGCACCGCCTCGTCCGGCAGAAGCTTATTCTTGTCACTGAGCGGATCGATCGACGGAGAGATCAGCACCTGGGTGATCAGGAGAACCCTGCCGAAGGCGGGAGCCGAAAAGACCGCCGCATCGTACCGCCGGACAAATGGCTTCAGGAATGACCAGGTCTTCATTTCGGGGTTAGACGAATCGATATGACACCTCCAGATCCATTTGCTCGCTGCGGTGCTTCGCCGCTCGACAAGTCCGACCGGCTGTGGGTCATGGACGACAACCATATCCTCAAAGGAGAGTTCGGCAGCATTCTCACGATTGACGGCAAGGAAGTATTCCATGTCCTCCGGGCTCAGAGCCACCTCCACGCCATGGAGAGCATTATGGATCTTCTTGGTGATCACATAGAACCGCTCATCCCCTTTGATGACATCCCATCGCACGTGAAGTCCCAGTTGGCGCATGAGCGGGACCATGCGCGAGAGGATCTCCGCCACGCCGCCACCAATGGCCGTGGAATTGATGTTCTGGATCCTGATGTCCTGGAGATGATCCGCCAGCAGGTGGAGATCTTGTATCACCGCGGGACCGGTGATGGTCGCGTAATCGTCAATGCTTGTCATAACCTCCTATGAGGACGAGGAGCCGTTTGCGTAGTCCTTCGAGGGTGCAGGTATAGGGGTCCAGCCGGAGCACCGCGTCGGCAAGGGTGGAGAGTGACTGAGACCGGAACCACTGCGAGAAGTCGTTCTCGCCATTGTCCAGTCGCAGACGCGCGTCGAAGACATGGTAGTAGAGCGAGGCAACGCTCACGTGCGCGAGATGTTCGGCGAACTCACTGAGAGTGTGCGCGAAGAGAGGAGTTTGCAGTACGAATAATCGGGATGCCATGAAATGGAACTCCTCCCCCTGAACGCACTGCCTCGGCCGTGGATCGTCGTCAAGGTGTCTTTCGATCAGAGAGACAAGATGCCTCTGCAAGTCCGTGACGGTGGGGAACCCGATGATATCAATGTTGGACAATTGCTCCCCCAACGTGTGGTCATTCAGGACCTCCGTTACCCAATACGCGAAGTCGTTGGATGGTTCCGGCGTGAGGTAGTTGTGGGTCAGAAGGAAACGGTGGGTGTGAAAGTAGATCGAGGAGCGCGGAGCAAGGCGCATGCACTGGAGCAACTCATGGACCGACCGTGCCTTCATGCCGAGAAGGAGGGTTTGGTCCAATTTCGTGCAAAACCGGAAATCGTCCATGGACATTCTCCACCTCCTTTGCAGGAAAGTGCGCGACTGCCATCGCACTTCCCGTTTCTCCGCCCCGGTCTCCGTCCAGCATCGTCTCCGTATCTCACAACAGGATCCCGTCCGTGTCGGTTCCCGTTGAGGTGCGGTCGTACCGCTCCGCGTTTCTGCCGTTCCGGCCACGGGTTCAGGGTGCGACCGAACAATCGATGGAGTTGCGCCTCTCAAGCGAAGTCCGTAGCATGCATGGTAATTGCTCCCGGCTCGATCCGGGTTACGGTGACCATTCACGACCACGGGCGCTCCTTGGGTGCGCTGGCCATGGGGGATCATGAAAACTTCGATCGTCATCTTTGGAGCATCCGGGGATCTCGCGTCACGGAAACTCATCCCCGCGCTGTATATGAATTTCCGCAAGAGACGTCTTCCGGAGAACACCCGGATCATCGGATTCTCCCGTCATCCGTTCTCGGATGGGTCGTTCCGCGAGAAGATGAAAGAGGGGCTGCGCGCCTTTGAACCAGGGGCCTTTTCGGAGGATGTGTGGCACGCATTCGCCGGATCGCTGTTCTACCATCAGGGTGATGTGGAAAGGCTCAACGACTACCTGAGTCTGGCCGGAAAGGTGAACGATGCCGACGGTGAACCGGCGAATGTATTGTTTTACCTGGCCGTCGCTCCGCAGCTGTATCCAGTCATCGTGCGCAAGCTGGATGAGGCGCGTCTGCTTCGGGCGATGGGCGACAAGGCATACAGGCGGATCGTCGTGGAAAAACCGTTCGGCAGTGACCTGGCATCGGCACAAGACCTCAATCGGGAGCTGGGGAAGGTCGCGAGCGAGGACCAGATCTATCGCATCGATCACTATCTCGGCAAGGAAACCGTCCAGAATCTCCTGGTGTTCCGTTTCGGCAACGCCATATTTGAGCCGCTCTGGAATCGGAATTACATCGATCATGTCCAGATCACCGTCGCCGAAACCGTCGGTGTCGGACATCGAGGGGGCTACTACGATCAGACCGGACATTTCCGCGACATGTTCCAGAATCACCTGATGCAGCTTCTCGCACTGGTGGCCATGGAGCCGCCGGCCGCGGTCGAAGCAAATGCACTGCGCGACGAAAAGGTGAAGGTACTCGGGTGTGTACGAGAGATCCCTGAAGAACTGTCGGCACGTATGACGGTCAGGGGACAATACACCGGCTACCGTGCCGAACAGGGGGTCGACCCGCAATCGTCCACCGAAACCTTCGCTGCGGTTCAGCTCTCCCTGGACAATTGGCGATGGCACGGGGTTCCGTTCTATCTCCGATCCGGGAAGATGCTGGCTGAGAAATCCTCCGGGATCGTGATCGCATTCCGGCGGCCACCCATGCAGATGTTCGATGTCCTCTCCGGGTCAACCGAACTCATCACGAACCATTTGAGCATGGCGATCCAGCCGAATGAGGGGATACGGCTGCGGTTCATGACGAAAGTGCCTGACGGCGGTATGGCGATGAGGGCGGCGGAGATGGATTTCGATTTCCGTGAGACATTTCAGAACACCCCCATGCCGGAGGCGTACGAGCGTCTGTTGCTGGATGCCTTGAATGGAGATGCGTCTCTGTTCGCGCGGAGTGATGAGATCGTTCTCGCATGGAAGCTTGTCGATACGATCCGGCGCGGATGGGAGGGCGATGCCGCTCCCGTGCTGCAATCGTATGAGCAGGGGTCCTGGGGTCCGGCTTCCGCGGAGCATTTACTTGGAAGGGACGGTCGGTGGTGGGTGCACGATAACGGATCGCCGCAGAGTGAAGGACACGGTGGACGCGCCTCATGAGGGATCGTTCCGTTGTGACAATAGCCCAAGATCGTGAGCAGCTTGCGCGCTGCGCTGCAGGGAAGATCCGTGAACGGATCGCCCTGGCGATCGCCGTGCGGGGGATATGCACCGTTGCACTCGCCGGCGGTGAGACCCCACGCCGTGTGTATCAGATCCTGGCCGGTGAGGAGCAGCGGTGTGCGATCCCGTGGGATCACGTGCACCTTTTCTTTGGCGATGAGCGGATGGTTCCACCCGATGACCCCGACAGCAACTACGGGATGGTCCACCGCGAACTCGTGAGCAGGATCCCGATCCTTCCCGGGAACGTCCATCGTATCCGCGGGGAGGCGGCGCCGGCAGATGCCGCCCGGGAGTATGGGGTGGATCTGAACGCGCATTTCGAAGGGCGGCCGCCACGTTTTGACATCGTTCTGCTTGGCGTGGGTCAAGACGGTCATACGGCATCGCTGTTCCCTGGGACGAGCGCACTCGCGGAGGTAACGGCACTGGCGGTGAGCTGCTTCGTGCCACAGCTCAGGAGCTGGCGCGTGACGCTGACAATTCCCGTCTTCGACAACGCGCGTGACATCGTATTCCTGGCTGCGGGTGAGGCGAAGTCCTCCGTGATCGCGAAGATCATGGCGACCGGTGGGCCGCACCGGGATCTTCCTGCCTCACTGATCCGGCCCACACAGGGGAGGGTAGAGTGGCTGCTGGACAGTGACGCTGCATCCCTGCTTCATTGACTTGACGGTGCTCTGGAGCGTCACAGCGGGACCCGATCCCGGGCCACCACCCACCCAATTTTCCAATATTGGCCGCCCCTTGAATCTTGACCAGCAGATTTGTATACTAAAAGATTGTCGTGCCTTCTGACGTGCAGTCCGGAGGCATGCTTACCCACTTCCTCGCATACAGTTCGAGTCCTTCCCCCAAAAAAGTTGTCATGTGCTGATGATCAGGCGGCCGGGATCGTCCCGGGTCGTGTGCATCCACTGTTCTTTGTCGGCACCATTCCTATCCCATCACCTGCGGTAGCATGCCTGCTTCCGGAGGGCGTTCCTCGTGGGTCTCCACCTGCGAAGACTCATCCGTACGTCCAACGATCCGCCAGGCGTGAACCATCGAGGGCATTCCGCGCGTTCGGGGCCGATCCATTTCATCCATTTTCAGGAGTTTCATATGAAGCGGTTGTTATTCCTCATGTTGAGCGCCACCACGCTGTTGGCCATGCCGGCCAAGCGGACACCCACCGTTGTATCGCAACCCGACGGCTCGACGCTTTCGGTCGTGGCTTTTGGAGATGAGCGCTACCACTTCAACGAGACTCTTGACGGCTACGTGGTGGTAAAAGGTGCGGATCGGTTCTGGTATTTTGCGGCACTGAATGCTGAAGGAGATTCGAACCGACATCCGTGCGTGTCCGTGGGGGGAGCCCGTCCGCATCGGACGCGGCGGTGCCGGGCATTGCGAAACATCTCCGGGAAGCCCGGTCGGTCGTCCATGAACAGCTCCTTGCGCGGCCCATGATCGTCCGCGGAAACGTGGAACACCGGCAGCTGAGCGGCATGCCGAAAGCGTCCTCGACCAACGCCACGGTGAAGCATGTGCTGGTTCTCTGCGTGAAATATCCCGATATGCCCTCGACCGAAACGGCCGTGAGCTACCAGTCGATGATCAATGACGACAACTGGCACAGTGGTGTTGGCGGCATGAGCAAGTACTATGAAGAGGTGTCGTACAACGCGCTCTCTATTGAGGCGGATTATCAGGAGTGGATCACTGCCGCCCACAATTTTCTGTATTACGCTGACAGCGATCCGAATGGCTCCGCTCACACGCAGGAACTCGTTGCCCAGTGCCTCGATTCCGCAGAGGCGCGGGGCGTCGATTTTTCGACCTATGACAACGACGGCGATGGTGAGGTCGATGGGGTGTTCATGATCCATGCGGGACCCGGAGCAGAAGAGGGGAATACCGACTACATCTGGTCGCATGCCGGCGGTCTTGGTGCATCCTCTGCACGCACATACGACGGCGTGAGCATCGCAAGCTTCATCACGATGCCGGAACTCTATGACGGTGGGCATGTGGACATCGGCGTTTTCAGCCATGAGTACGGTCATATGCTCGGACTGCCTGATACGTACGATGTTGACTACGCGACGAATGGCGAATCTTCGGGCCTCGGCGCTTACTGCCTCATGGCGGGTGGCAGCTGGGGTGGGAACGGAGACCCGGAACGTCCCGTGCAGATGTCGGCATACTGCAAAGCACTGCTCGGATTCGTGACCCCGACGGAAGTGGCGGCGAACGGAACGATCAGCGTTCCACAGGTGGAAACGAATCCCGTGGTGTACAAGATCTGGCTGGATGAAAACAGGTCCGACGAGTACGTGTTGATTGAGAATCGGCAGAAGACAGGCTTTGACCTGAATCTCCGCGGCTCGGGGTTGCTCATGTATCATATTGACCGGAATCTTGCGGATATCTGGCCTGCGTCCAATAGCATCAACGTGACCAATACGCACCTCGGCATCAAGCTCTACGAAGCAGATGGTGACGAGGACCTGGCGAATGGCACGAACAACGGCGACAGCGGCGATCCATATCCGGGGGCATCATCGAACACTGCGTTGGCCGGAAGCTCCACGCCGAACTCGGACCTCTGGAGCGGGACCCCGAGTGGCGTTGAGATCACCGGGATCTCTGCGTCGGCTGCCACCATGACGGCAGACGTTGTCGTCCCGACATACTATGGAAGTTCGCAGCAGTTCTTCCGCCAGACCACCGGAAGCGAGTACGGCAATGCATCGACGAACACGGCCTACGGGATGGTCAAGGTCGTGCCCACGGAATCGGGCAAGATCCTCGGTGTCCGCGTGTTCAGTTTTCGTAACCGTCACAGCAACATCACCGCGCAGGTCTTTTCAACCCTGTCGGGATCCACACTCTCAGGCGCGATCAGCGCGGCCGTATCGGGGGCCTCAGATGTGGTTGACAAGTTCATTGCGCTCGATTTTTCCCCCGGTGTTGATGTAACGGCCGGCGTGCCAGTGTATGTCCGCATTCGATACGACCGCACGTCCGGCGGGTATGTTGTGCCGATCGATCTCAATGGGCCGATCACAGGCCTGAGCTATTACTCTTCGAATGGCACATCCTTCACAAATCTGACGGCCTACGATGTGCTCGCCCGCGTGGTGTTGAAGAACAACAATCCACTCCCCGTGCAGCTTGCCTCCTTCCATGCCTCGCCCGGGATCGATGGCGTGACCCTCCGTTGGGAAACGGCATCGGAGATCGGCAACTTCGGGTTCCAACTTGAGCGTGATACCGTCCGTGTGGCACACGTATTCACGGCGGTAGCGGGGGCGTTCGTTCCTGGCCACGGAACGACGTTGCAGCCCCACACGTACAGCGTGGTGGATGGTACGGCACGGGCGGGTCGATGGGTGTACCGGCTGAAGCAGATCGACCTGGATGGCACGGTTCACCTGTCTGAACACGTCGAAGTCGACATCACGACGACGGATCTGCAGGGGGAGGCATCCCTCCCGATGGCGTTCTCCCTGGAGCAGAATTTCCCGAACCCCTTTAACCCCACGACGCAGATCACGTTCTCCTTGCCTGTGAACGCTGAGGTGCGGTTGGCGGTGTATGATGTGCTCGGGCGTGAGGTTGCGGTGCTTGCTACCGGCACCATGAACGCTGGCACATACGCTGTGCCGTTTCAAGCGTCGCACCTGTCCAGCGGGGCGTACTTCTATGCGCTGAAGGCCGGCACCTTCACGTCGTTGAAGAGGATGCTTCTGGTGCGATGAGTGTGTGATCTGTTGATGCAACCCTCCGGGTTCAACACCGCACCGGGGGGGTATGATAGCCGTGACGAAGGCCCTGGATCGATCCGGGGCCTTTCTTATTGGTACCAACTAAGGGATATTTCTCATATCTTTCCATGCACAACTTCGGAACATGCGTATGGCACCATCCAGGCGAGCGATCCTGTTCTTCCTGACCTCTTTCGCTGCAAGTACCCTTGCGTTGGGGCAGGATATTGAGATCGTTGAGACTATTCCTGTGGGGACTGCGCTGGAGAATCCCGATATCCGTGATGCAAAGGATGTCTGGGTCGCCATGATCGACCGCGCGGAGCGGACGCTGGACCTCGAGCAGTTCTATGTGTCGAATGCACCTGGCAGTGCCATGGAGCGTGTGCTTCTGGCGATCCAGCGTGCTGCGACGCGGGGTGTACGCGTCCGCCTCCTGGTGGATGCGCGCATGTACAAGACCTATCCGGAAACCGTAGACTCGCTGGGAAGGAAACCGAACATCGAGACACGTCGCCTTGATTTCAGCACGGCGGGAGGAGGGATCCAGCATGCGAAGTACTTCATTGTGGACGGGAGCGAGGTGTTCGTCGGAAGTCAGAACTTTGATTGGCGCGCGCTCGAGCATATCCACGAACTGGGGTTGCGAGTGAAGAGCAGTGCGTTCGCACGGGCGTACCAGGATGTGTTCGAGCTCGACTGGGATCTGGCAGGGGGCGGGGATGCGCGCTTTGACGGTTCCCGGGTGATCCCTCACATCTCATGCGCAGTGAATACCGGCGATACGGCATTGATCCGTCCGACGTTCAGTCCGCGGGGGTGGATCCCGGACTCTCTGCTGTGGGATGAACGTGCGATTCTCGGGGTGATCGACGGCGCCCGAAGTGGTTTGGTGCTCCAGTTCCTCGCCTATGGCACGCATGAGAGGAAGGGAGGGCCGTATACCGTGATCGATGATGCGATCCGGCGGGCGGCGCGGCGGGGAGTGAAGGTGCGGATGATCGTGTCCGACTGGATGAAGGGCAGTGCTTCGGAAGCAGACGTGAAGAGCCTCAGCAAAGAGCCGAATGTCGAGGTTGCGTTCACATGTATCCCGGAATGGGCCGGCGGCTACATTCCGTTTGCCCGCGTGGAACACTGCAAGTTCATCGTGGCGGATACAACCGGGTTCTGGCTTGGCACGAGCAATTGTGAAAAGGGGTACTTCTATGGTTCCCGGAACCTGGGCATCGTTGGAGCCAACCGGACCCTTGCGCAGCGCCTCGCCGCGATATTCGAAAAGAGCTGGCAGAGCCCGTACAAAGAGTCTGTCGTTGACGGCACGGTGTATCCGCCCCGGGTACATGGCGAGCGGGCTCCCTGAAAGTCCCATCGCCCTCCCGGCTCTCGCCCGGAGCATGAGGGGCATCTCCAGAATTCGTTGACAGTTCGTGCCTCCTGCGGTCCCGGCCTGCTGTTGGTCGGGACCTGCCACTTCCTCCCGTCAGACTCTTCCCCCCCTCGCTCTTCATGCAGAAATTTTGGACAAAGAAGTGGCGTATTCCGACCGGAATCGCTGCTTCGTGACGGACCGGGGATCCGCCACGAGAAAAGCCTTGACACGACGCGGGTGCAGCCTTATATTCGTAAAGCGAAACGTCGCGTGACCTCGTAAAGTAAGTACGACGATATACCAGACCTTAGAAACAACGGTGCTCGGTATGAAGACCATCAGCAGGCGTCCGGCAATGGCTGGTCCCGGTTCTTGATCAGCCTGGACGCGGAGGATCTCCCGATGGAAGGTCTGCCACGGATCGTCGGCAGAGAAGCGGTGCTGCTATTCACTATCACTCATGCATGGAGGTGCGATGAAGAAGATCGAAGCAATTATCCGTCCTCACAAGGTAGAAGATGTCCGTGAGGCGCTGGTCGAACTCGGGGTCCGGGGGATGACCATCATAGAGGTCCGTGGTATGGGACGACAAAAGGGCCATACGGAAGTGTACCGCGGATCGGAGTACCAGATCGACTTCCTGCCAAAGATCAAGCTGGAGGTGGTCGTTGCCGACCGCCTCGTGGATGGGGCGATCGCGGCGATCCTCAAATCGGCCAAGACCGGGAACATCGGGGATGGGAAGGTATTCGTGAGTACCATCGATGAAGCGATCCGCGTCCGCACCGAAGAGGTTGGAGAAAGCGCGCTGTAGCAGTGCGGACTGCCACTGCCATCATCCACATTCGAGGCCGGGATCGTGCCGGCATGAAGGAGAGCACATGCATCGTCTGAAACGCTTCAAGAGTGTCGCCTGGGGGATCGGGATATCCGTTCTGGCATTCTCTGTTGATCTTTCAGCTCAGGAGCAGCCCGCTGCACCGGCCATCACCACCTCCGGGTTCGTCGATGTCTATTTCAGCAAGAACCTGGGCAAGCCGGCAGGCAATGTGAACACGTACAGAAACTTTGACCTGGTGCAGAACCGGTTCGACGTCAGCCTCGCGGAGATCGTCTTCCAGAAAGCTGCTGCACCCATCGGTTTCAGGATCGATGCGGATTTCGGAAGCACGAATGACCTCGTGCAGGGATCCTCTTCCAGCACGCTCGCCCTGCTGCAGCAAGCGTACGTCACGGCGGTGCTCCCCCTGGGTGCAGGGCTGACCGTGGACATGGGCAAGTTCGTCACCCACATGGGGTATGAAGTGATCGAGTCGCGTGACAACTGGAACTATAGCCGGTCGTTCCTGTTCTCGTGGGCCATCCCGTATCACCACTTCGGGATCCGCGCCGCCTATCCCGTGCTTCCGATGCTCACCGTCACAGCCCACCTCTCCAATGGCTGGAATACTCTCGAAGACAACAACGACGCGAAGACCGCCGGGGCGAGCCTCTTCTTCACACCTTCGGACCAGATCACTCTGGCAGCCGGATGGATCGGCGGTAATGAGCAGCCGGATTCCCTCAACGCAGGAATGCGCAACGTCATCGATCTGACGCTGATCTACCGCCCTACGTCCAGTCTGTCGTTCGCCGTCAACGGGGACTATGGTTCGGAATCGTTCGCGGGAAGCTCCGTGTCGTGGAAAGGTATAGCGCTGTACGGCCGCTATGCTTTGTCGGATGCGAGCGCCCTCGCCCTGCGGACGGAAATCTATGACGACACCGACGGTGCAACGACGGGGACGGCGATGCGGCTTGGCGAACTGACCGCGACATTCGAACACCTTCTGCTGGGTGGACTCCTCCTCCGTGCGGAGTTCCGGCACGACTGGTCCACCGTGACCGTGTATGAGCAGAGTGACGGCGGCGCTCCCGTCGATCACCAGAGCACGATCGCTCTCGGGGCTGTGGTCAGCTTCTGAACTTTCAGGATTCTTGAACAACACTCACCTCATTGCAGGAGTCAGCATGGATAACAAGGTTCTCTTTGATACTCTCTGGGTTCTTGTCACCGCTATGTTGGTGTTCTTCATGAATCTTGGCTTTGCCATGGTGGAATCAGGCATGGCCCGGATGAAGAACACCGTGAATATCCTGTCAAAGAACTTCATCGTCTTTGCCGTTTCCTCGATCGCCTTCTGGGTCCTCGGCTGGGGCCTGATGTTCGGGAATGGCAACGGACTGATCGGGTGGGAAGGGCTCTTCGGCATCTCCGGGGCCGACAACAGTCCCGCCACCGGTGATGCCTATCAGGGTGTCTACACCGCCCTGAGCTGGGCAACGGTCCCACTCCTGGCGAAGTTCTTCTTCCAACTCGTGTTCGCCGGAACGGCGGCCACCATCGTGTCGGGAGCGGTCGCCGAACGTGTGAAGTACCTCTCCTTCATTCTCTTTTCCGTGATCCTCGTGGCAGTGATCTATCCGATCTCCGGGCATTGGATCTGGGGAGGCGGATGGCTCGCATCCCTCGGCTTCTGGGATTTTGCGGGCTCCACCGTCGTCCATTCGGTAGGCGGGTGGGCTGCTCTGGCCGGCGTGATCGTGCTCGGGCCCCGCATCGGGAAGTTCCGTGGTGGGAAGGTGCACCCCATCCCGGGACACAGCATGCCCCTTGCCACCATCGGCGTCTTCGTTCTGTGGCTTGGGTGGTTTGGCTTCAACCCTGGCAGCACGATGGCTCTCGATCCGGAGGCGATCGCGAGGATCTGCATCACAACGAACAGCGCCGCAGCAGCCGGGTTACTCAGCTCGACGATCGTCGCATGGCTCATGCTGGGCAAGCCTGACCTGAGCATGACCATCAATGGTTGCCTCGCCGGCCTCGTCGCCGTCACCGCCGGATGCGCCTATGTGAGCGTGGGAAGCTCGCTGATCATCGGTACCGTGGCAGGTGTCCTCGTCGTCTTCGCCGTTCTCGCGTTCGACCGGTGGAAACTCGACGATCCCGTCGGTGCACTGTCCGTGCACCTTGCCAACGGTCTCTTCGGAACCCTGGCCGTGGGACTGTTCGCCGAAGGGCATTTCATGCCCAACACAACGGGAGATGGACTGTTCTTTGGTGGTGGCACGTCACTTCTGGTGGCCCAGCTCACCGGCATGGGCGCCGTGGCGGTCTTCGCGTTCGTCATCTCACTGATAGGTTGGTATCTCATCAAGGTCACTCTCGGGGTCCGCGTCTCCGCCGAAGAGGAACTCGAAGGTCTTGATATCGGTGAGCATGGCATGTCCGCCTACCCCGAGTTCGCTGCGGCTCCTGACCGCTATTCCGAAACGACCCTTCCGAGGGGACCGGCATCGTCGCATGCTCGATAGACCGCGCACCGGATGGAGCTGTCCGGAGAGCCACATGGCATGATGCCCGCCTGTCAGCTCGGACGGATCACAGATCACGGCCTCTGTGGGCCCGGGGAGTACCCCGGGCCCGTGGGGTCCGGACGATGAACCCCACCGATACCTTCGCCCGATACGTTCGTTCGATACCTCCGGGACCGCGCACTGAAGTGATCCGTGTTTCCGCCTCCCGCCCTCGTTCTTGACATTGGCACGATCCTGCGGTACGTTCAGAAGGTGGCATCTCCTCGTCCTGGAACACCCCTCGATCGCTTAGGAGAGGGGGGGAACGAGTTCCGGCGGGGCTCCACTCGCCATGGCCTCATCTCAACACGTGAACCTCGCAGGGCACTCTATGCTTGAATCGATCTGGGAGCCAGGGCTGCGCGCCCTCTTCGTCGGTGCGGTGGCAACAGAACCATCGCCGACGTTGGAGTTCCACCACCTCCACCCGCGCGACCGTTTCTGGGAGTTGTTGGATCTCGGTGGCATCACGAAGGGACGCATCATCTCGAAAGAGGAGAGGAAGGCGATGGCGGAAGGCCACGCGCGCGGGACCATCACGGATCCCGTCCGGCAGATCTTCCTTGAGAAAAAGACGAATCAGCTTCTTCGCCTCGGGGTCGGTATCGCATACATGAACCCCCGAACGGGCATCGATACCGAGAAGGACAAAAGCGCCTGTCCGACGCCGGCCGAGTTCGAGCACTTTCTTGCCAGAGTACAGGCAACCCCTCCGCGGTGCCTGATATTCGTTATGGAGGGGACGATGTTCGTTGACCTCTTCAGCGCCCGGTATCCGGCGGTCTCGTCTGTCCCCGGAAAACAGTCCTTCACAATTGCCGCCGCCGGGGTGTGGTTCATGGGTTCTTCCCAGGCTTCCCTCAAGGGGGATGCGCTGCTGGCCCAGGAGGACCAGTTCCTTAACCTCGGCGATGAACTCGCCTCCATGTCCCCGGCGCCCGGGGCGGCATGACGCGTGAGGCCGCCTTGTTTCTGGCGGCATCCTCCAGTATATTCTTCCAGTTGCCTCCTTTCGGAGCACGCCGCACGTGACCATTCACGTGCCCTCTCTTCCAATTCCGGAATACCACGTGATGGATCGTCAGCATATGGAATGTTCAGACACGACCCCGCCGATAGAAGGGATGCGATGAGCAGGCCGGGCAGACTGACGGGCGACCGGCGTACATTCCTGCGTACGGTCGGCATGGGAGCGGCGGCGTGGGCGTGCGCCCCGGGGGCGCTCCTTCGTGATGCTCGAAGGCCGCCCAATGTTGTGGTGATCCTCACGGATGATCAGGGATACGCTGACCTTGGATGCTACGGCGCGACCGGATGGAAGACCCCGAACATCGACCGGATGGCGTCCGAAGGAGTGCGATTCACCGACTTCCATGTGTCGGAAGCGGTGTGCAGCGCTTCGCGAGCTTCTCTCCTGACAGGCTGCTACGCCCAGCGGATCGGCATACGCGGTGCGCTGATGCCTGCATCGACCGTGGGGTTGAGCGGTGCCGAAGAAACGATCGCATCCATGCTGAAGAAGGAAAGGTATGCGACCGGGATCTTCGGCAAGTGGCATCTGGGCCATCACCGGGAATTTCTGCCGCTGCAACATGGGTTCGATGAGTTCTTTGGATTGCCGTACTCGAATGATATGTGGCCGGTGGATTTTGACGGGCATCCGATCATGGATGGCACGAAAAGCGCTTATCCCCCCCTCCGGTTGTACGAAGGGGATGAGCCCGGCACAGAGGTCCGCACTCTTGCCGATCAGGATTCCTGACGACGGCGTATACCCGCCGTGCTGTTCGTTTCATCGAGAAGAACAGATCCCGTCCATTCTTCCTGTACCTTCCGCACTCGATGCCGCATGTCCCGCTCGGTGTCTCCTCCCGGTTTCGGGGCGCGAGTGCGCAGGGCAGGTATGGCGATGTGATCATGGAACTCGACTGGTCCGTTGGCGAGATCCTCGGCACGCTCAAGAAGCTCGGCATCGATGACCATACCATGGTCGTATTTGTGAGTGATAACGGCCCCTGGCTGAACTTCGGCGATCATGCCGGGTCTGCGGGGCCACTCCGGGAAGGAAAGGGGACGATGTGGGAAGGGGGGGCGAGAGTGCCGTGCATCATTCGATGGCCGGGCCATTGCGCAGAGGGGAGCACGGCAGGAAACCTTGCCACGACCATGGATCTGCTCCCATCCATTGCCGCAGCGTGCGGTGCCCGACTGCCTTCCCGCACCATCGATGGCGTGAATATTCTTTCGATGCTTTCCGGGGATCCGGGCGCGGCGCCACGCGAGGATCTCTACTATTATTATGATGGAGAGCTGCAAGCGGTCCGGAGCGGACCGTGGAAACTTCACTTCCCGCACACCTACCGTTCGTACGCCGGTGTCCCGGCCGGGAAGAATGGCCATCCGGGCGAATATTCCTCAGGCAGGACGGGACGTGAACTCTATGACCTGAACGCGGATCCGGGCGAGCGGCACGATGTGGCGTCAGCGTATCCTGCGATCGTTGACAGGCTGCAGCGGCTGGGGGATGCGGCACGGGGAGACTTGGGCGACCGGTTGACCGGTGCGAAGGGAAAGGGGACCCGGGAACCCGGTAGAGTGGGGGCTGATCGGGCACGCTCCGTTCGATCACTCGCCGTTGGAGCAGGGATCAGGCTGGAACTCCCGCCAAGTCCGCGGTATGCGGGGATGGGGCCAGGGACTCTCATCGACGGGGCCAGAGGATCTCTCGATCACGGGGATGGCGCGTGGTTGGGGTTCGAGGGGAGCGACCTGAATGCGGAGATCGACCTTGGTGGGCCCCGGGCGGTACGCCGCATCGTATGTTCGTTCCTGGAGAACCAGGCAGCGTGGATCTTCCCACCGGCGACGGTGGTTATTGAGGTGTCGGCCGATGGCAGGACCTACACCACCGTGGGTCACCTTGATGAGCCGCGGCAGAGCTTCGACCGAACCCTCCGTGCTCTGGACCATGCATCCGAGCTTTCCGGGTCGCCTGCTATCCGCTACATCCGCGTGAAGGCGAAGAGTGTCGGCACGTGTCCGCAATGGCATCCGGGCGCAGGTGGGAAAGCGTGGCTCTTCGCCGATGAGATTCTCGTCGAGTGATGCGCACATGACCACACGACGAATCCCGGATGGCCCTGACCCCATCGCCTGCATGCGTGATGGAGGACTGGCGTGAAGACGTTCAATCTTGTGCTTGTGAAGCCCGCAGGTCCTGACTGTAATCTTGATTGTTCGTATTGTTTCTATGTGCAGCACGGCACGGCTGTTCACGAGACGCACCGGATGAGCGACGAGGTGCTCGAGGAGATGATCCGTCAGGCATTGAACGGCAGGGAACAGCACATGAGTTTTGTCTGGCAGGGGGGAGAACCCACCCTGATGGGACTCCCGTTCTTCCAGCGCGTGGTGGCTCTTCAACAGAAGCATGGGAACGGAAAGAGCGTGAGCAATGCGCTTCAGACCAATGGACTTCTGCTGAATGAGGAGTGGGCTGAATTCCTCAGGGAATACAGATTCCTGGTCGGACTGTCGATCGATGGTCCGGAACATATCCATGACCATTATCGGAAGGCCCGGGGCGGACAGGGATCGTGGCATCAGGTGATGGACGCAGCCCGGTTGTTGCGGGCACACGACGTCGAAGTGAACGCCCTCTCCGTTGTGACCGACCTTGCTGCGCAGTTCCCTGAGGAGATCTACGCGTTCCATTGTTCGGCCGGGTTCGAGCACATGCAGTACATCCCATGTGTCGAATCTGACCCCGGCGATCCCGGCCGTGCTGCGCCGTACAGCGTCACGGCGCCTGCGTACGGCGAGTTCCTCGTGCGGCTCTTCGACCGGTGGCGGGCAGATTTCGATGGCCCCTATGCGCGGACCTCGATCCGTTGGTTCGATTCGGTGTTCCATGCGTACGTCGGACTTGATGCTCCGGAATGTACGTTGATGCAGACATGCGGAGTCTATCTGGTTGTCGAACACAATGGCGATGTCTTTGCGTGCGATTTCTTTGTTGAGCCAGAGTGGCGGCTGGGGAATCTGATGACCGCACCATTGAGGGACATGTTGCATGGGCCGGCGCAGGACCACTTTGGCCGGTGGAAGGCGGAGCTGCCCACGGCATGCAGGGAGTGCCCCTGGCTCACGATGTGCAGGGGAGGATGCACAAAGGACAGGATCCGGGATCCGCGCGATTCTGGTGTCAGCCATTTCTGCGAAGCGTACAAGGTGTTCTTTCACCATGCGGACCGGCCGTACCGTGACCTCGCTTCTGCCTGGGCTGCGAGTATCCGGAGTTAAGGTCCTGCGCCGCCAGGCGAACGTATCGTTCAACGGAAGAGGATGCATATGCGATCGATGGTTCTGCGGTTCACTCTGGCGGGCCTGGTTGTCCTCCTGAATGGGGTGGCATGCGCGATCACTGACGGGGAGCCGGCAGGTGATCCGATCTTGCAGATCGGTCTGGTAGACGAAGTCCTGGAAGTGTTCCCGGACATGGTCCCGGAAAGTATGACCGACCGGCTTCCGATCCACGTTCCCCGTAATGCGATCGCCGGTGTTCATGTGATGCTCGCCGGGCTGACTGGCAAGGAGCAGATCAGTGTTGTTGCCGTAGCTGGAAAGGGCAAGCGACTTGGAGTGGAGCGCTGGTATCGGTTGATCGACGTCCCCGTTGCAGAGAATACGGGGCTTGACAGGAATACCGAGAAGTACAGCGGCAAGATCAACCCGTTTGTTGTGCGCAGGGCACCGTTCAGGGTCTACGACCCGTTCCGCCCGGTCTCCCTGCCGCTGACCGCCGAGTCTTCGACTGTTGTCCTGCGTCTTGAGATCCCTGTTCCCGCGCATGTCCCGGAAGGCACGTACCCGTACAAGATCAGAGTGCGATGCGGCAACGTCACAAAGGAGCTGCAGTTCCCCGTCACCGTCCATCGGGTCACGGTCCCTTCTCTGGAACACGCGACCACGGCCTACATCAACTGGCACAGCCTCGACAATATCTGCTCTGCTCATGGTGTGGAGAAGTGGAGTGAGCCCTTCTGGAAGATGCTGGCAGAGTATGCACGCCTGATGACAAAGGGACGGCAGAATGCCTTCTGGTTCATCTGGGGAGAGTATTTCTCTTTCGACAGCAGCGGGACTGTCGTTGCTTTCGAGCGGGCAAGACTTGAGCGATATATCCGGTTGTTCCAGTCGGAAGGCCTGACGACGATCCACGGTGCGCCGCTTGTGGGGCGTCGCGATTGGCTTGGATCCACGGATATGCTGCTCGGCGTGAGAGCCGCCGATGGAAAGGAGGTGCATGCGACCTCACCACGCGGGAAGCACATGCTGAGGGGGATGGGGACCAGGGTCGTTGCCATGATGAAAGAGAACCATTGGGACACCCGGTGGCTCCAGGGGATCTTTGATGAACCAACGGACGAATTCCTCGACAGGTACCACGAACTCGTGGCACTCTTCCGGGACATGGACCCCTCGATCCAGATACTCGAAGCCACCCTGACCATGAGCGTTACAGGTGATGTGAACGTGTGGTGCCCACAGGTGCACGAATACCAGGCGAGCCGTGCGTTCTTCGACAAACGGAGGACGGCAGGGGACAGGGTGTGGGTGTATACCTGTCTTGCCCCCGGGGGGCCCTGGCTCAACAGGCTCCTGGATATGGAGCGGCTGCGTCAAGTGTACATAGGTTGGGCCCTTGCAAGGTATGACCTGCAGGGGTATCTCCATTGGGGGTTCAATCATCACACTGCGAAGCCGTTCGAAGAATTGGTCCGGTTCCACATGGAAGGGCAGTACCTGCCGGCGGGGGATTCCCACATCGTCTATCCTGTGAAGGAAGGACCGCTGTCGAGCCACCGCTTCGAAGCGCACAGGATCGGGATGGAGGATTGCGAGGTGCTCGCGCAGGTCAAACAACGCTCTCCCGGCCGCGCGGAGGAGATCATCGGCATGGTTGTTCGGGCATTTGATGAGTACGACAAGCGCGTACCGGAATACCGGCGTGCGCGGCAGGCATTGCTCGAGGCTGCCGATGTGCAGATCGCACCGTAGCGTTTTCGCGTTCCATGAGAGCTATTGGATTTCTGTGGTGAAATCAATACATTTCTGCGAATAATCAACGGACAGTTCCAACGGTAAGGAGACCCCATGAAGACGATTCTGCGCGCAGCACTTGTTCTTGTGATCGCCGGCCTTGTGCTGACGACCGGCACCGTGAGTGCACAGACGAAGACCATAAAAGCACCGACAGGACAGATCGATGCAGCGAAAACGAAGGCCGCTGAGCTTCTGGATCTGAACAGTGCCTCCCTTGACCAGCTCAAGGCACTTCCCGGCATCGGGGAAGCGTATGGCAAAGCCATCATCAAGAACCGTCCCTTCCGCGTCAAGACGGATCTCGTGACAAAGAACATCATTCCGCAGGGAACATACGACAAGATCGTGAACCTCGTTATCGCGAAACAGTCGAAATGATCTCCCGGTCTCAAGTGGTAGCACCCAAAGCCCCTGCGAAAGCCGGGGCTTTGTGGTATTTGCGCCTGAGGGCCGTCTGCGCGTGACCCGTGTGACCCGTCCCGTCAGGGGGGAATGGCGGAACTTGCGCGAACCTCATGATGCGCACCCCCCGTTCCAGATCGATGGGAATTTCGGCTGCACCGCAGGGATCGCGGAGATGCTCCTGCAGAGCCATGAAGATGCGGTCGATCTCCTGCCTGCTCTCCCCGGCAGCATGGGAGCATGGGACTGTTAAAGGTCTCGCAGCCTGAGGAGGGTTCCGGGTGGATATCGCATGGGCGAACGGGAAATTGATCCACTGCACCGTCCGGTCGACGAGAGGGGGAGAATGCATGATCAGATCTCTTGTACCGCTAGAAAGCAGAAACAGGTCGATTCTACATGATGTGCATGGACCTAACCCTAATCATATATTCATATTATCAGCAATCAAGGAGATTTGTTCTACTACTGCTGTCATAGTCCCTCTCATATCCGTACCCAGAAGCTACGAATATGATCTCCAAACAGAGCCCGCGGGGGAGTACGAATTGTCCGCGAGATGACCTGGAATCCCGATGCCGGGTCTAAAGTCCTGGGCCGAACCTGCCGATAATAGTAGTGAACCGGGAGGGTGTTGACATGGGAGTTCTGGATTCAGTAGCTGCTTCAGATCCTTTTGCATCTGCGACAGCGGCCGTGGAATCGCGCCGGGCACAGGTCGCCCAATATGCCATTTACAATGCCGCTCAGAAGATGGCCGCTGGCGACTATGAGCAGGCCACAAAATCCTTCAAGACCGCCCTCGCGTTCGATTCCCAGAATACCACCGCCCACACGTATCTTGGCAAGATCTATCAGAGCCAGGAGCGGCATGCGGAAGCCATCGCCGAATTCAAAAAGGTCGTTCAGCTGGACAATCTGTCCACCGAGGCCAGGAACAATCTCGGTAGCGCGTATATGCGGGACAAGCAGTATGAGCAGGCTGAAGTGGAATACAAGCAGTCGGCCAGCCTGGATCCCAGCGACCCTGTGGCGGACTACACCCTGGGGGTCATGTACACCGATACCGAACGATACAAGGAAGCGGAAGCCCAGTTCAAGAAGGTCCAGAAGAGTTCCCCGCGCGATGGCAACGTAGCGTACAGCCTCGGCGTCCTATATAATAAGATGGGCAATGCGGAAGAAGCCTCCAAGCAGCTGAAGCATGCCCTTGAACTGAAGCCCGATTTTGCGGCTGCGAACTACGAACTCGGAGCTGCATATGTGGCCACGGGTGATATGGAGAAGGCAGAGGACCAGCTGGATGTCCTGATCTCGAAGGACCTCGGACTGGCGAATGATCTCCTGTTCCTCATGGAGAAGCCGGAGATCTCCTACATCGAGGAGACGAACAATATCGGCTTCAACTCCCAGCTTGGCGGGGGAACGCCGCTCTGGATGCTGGACCCGTCGCAATTGTCGACCGCAGGCTCCACCGTGCGTGTGGCCGTCGCCATCCAGTTCTCGAATGAAATGGACGCGGCATCGGTGATGAACCCTTCGAACTGGGATATATCCCGTGCCCATGACAGCAAGGGCGGATACTACAACAATATGATGCCGGTCGGGTCGAATGAGGTGTCGATCCCGAACAGGCCGTTTTCGGTGAGCTACGACCCCTCAACACATCAGGCGCGCGTCTATTTTCTGTTGAATCAGAACAGCAGCATTGACCTGCTGAGCGGGAAATCCGGCGCCACCATCGACCCCAAGCATCTGGTCTTCAAATTCTCCGGCATCGACAAGGCGGGGAGAACGATGTCGACCACCGGAGATCAGATCACCGGCTATTCCATGAAGTCGTACTGACCCCATCGGTCCTGCACCCCGCATTTCCGTTGCTTCCCATCTGACATCCCCGTAGATGAATCGCCACGGCCGTCCCGGTACGGTTGAGACCGTACGGGCCTCACGGTGCCCCATTGCCTGAGCACTCTTGACAAGCGGTGGCAGGGGTCGTATACTATGATTCAATCAATCCTTGAGGACCGGATGTCTCCAGCGCTCTCCCGCGCGGCCAGGACCTGGCCGCTGTTCATGTTGCTTGCTCTGCACGCATGTCTCGTATTCGGCGAAGGTACGGAGGGCACAGGGATCACTCCTGCCGGGTATCCCGACCGGACAGGCGCATCGGACATCCTACGCGGCTTCAAGCAGCCGCCTCCAGGATACGGTGATGTCGCTTTCTACTGGTGGCTGGGGGATACGCTCACGCGGGAGCGCCTGACCTGGCAGATGGACCAGCTGGCCGGGCGGGGCGTGACCGGCCTCCAGGTCAACTACGCGCATACGGACACGGGCGGATTCTCGTACGGTCGAACGATGAAGAGTGCGCCGGCGCTGTTCAGCGAAGAGTGGTGGGATCTGTTCCATTGGTTCCTTGGTGAAGCCCGCAAGCGAGGGATGTCGGTAAGCCTGAGTGACTATACCCTGGGCCGTGCAGGGCAGGGGTGGTATGTGGACGAGATGCTCCGGGATCATCCCGAACTCGGAGGCTCGAAGCTCGCCTGCACGGAGATGCAGGTGCAGGGTGGTACGCGCTGTACCACCGTGGCACCACACGGCACGATCATCGCCTCGGCCTACCGCGTGAGCGGAGATACCCTGGTGACCGGATCACGGACCGACCTCGGCGGCTTCATGAAACAGAACCGTCTTGCCTGGGATGTGCCTGAGGGGATGTGGAAGATCCTGCTCGTTCACCGCGAGGTTGTTCCGGCATCGCTCGATCCGATGCACCCGTTGGCTGGCAAAGAGTACATCGCAAAATTCTTCCAACGCTTTGAGGACCGGTGTCCGGGGGAGGCAGGTAAGGGTCTGAATTTCTTCTTTTCCGATGAACTCGATTTCGGGATCCGTGGCTGGCTCTGGAACGACATTGTCGCGAAGGAGTTTCTGAAGAGGAAGGGATATGACATCCTCCCCGAGCTTCCGTTGCTCTTTGCGGATTGTGGCCCGCGCACGCCCAAGATCCGCCTGGACTACAATGATGTGATGGTCGCATTGAGCGAGGAGAACTTCTTCGCGCCGATCTACGGCTGGCATACGGAACGCGGGATGTTGTTCGGATGCGATCATGGTGGGCGCGGTGCCGATGTGACGGAGTTTGGCGACTACTTCCGGACGCAACGCTGGATGTCGGGGCCGGGGTGTGACCAGCCGGATCTCGCCCGCGACATCGTGAAGAACAAAGTGGCGAGTTCGATCGCGCATCTGTACGAGCGGCCGCGGACGTGGTTGGAAGGGTATCATAGCAGTGGATGGGGGACGAGCAGCGCGCAGATCGCGGATGCAACATTCGCGAATTTCGGTATGGGCCAGAATCTCCTGAGCCTTCACGGACTCTACTACAGCACGCACGGGAGCTGGTGGGAGTGGGCGCCGCCCGACAATCACTTCCGCCAGCCGTACTGGAAGGATATGCCTGCGTTCCTCGGGTGCGTGGAGCGCCTGAGCTATCTGCTGAGCCAGGGAGTGCACCGTTGCGATGTTGCGGTCCTGTACCCCGTTGCCCCCATGGTGGCAGGCGTACGAGGCGACAGCGCGGTGCAGAGTGCATTCCGTGCTGCCCGCGATCTGTACGCGGCAGGGATCGACCTGGACTTCATCGATGATGAGTCCGTGGAACGCGCGCAGGTCTCCCGCGGCGAGTTGCACGTGAGCGGCGAACGCTATCGCGTGCTGGTGCTGCCTGCCATGTCCGCCGTGCGCATGAGTGTGATGGAGAAAGCACAGGCCTTTGCGGCTGCCGGCGGTACCGTCATCGCTCTCGGTGAACTCCCGACGGTGAGCGATAGGCGCGGACGATACGACACCGGCCTTGATGCGATCGTTCGCGAGATGTTCGTCCATGGGTCCAACGGCTCTGGTGCAACCCGGGGGATCCCCCTTGCCGATCCCCTGGCGCTGGTCCGCGCCGTCGAGAAAGCTGTCCCGCGCGATGTTTCATGGCCTGGCGACCCGGCACACCCGGTGCAGGTCCTTCACCGCTCGATCGGGAAGCGCGATGTGTACTACGTGTACGGCGCGACGAAGGGAACCGAGTTCCGCTTCCGCATGCGTGGCAAGGTCGAATTGTGGGATCCCTGGAGCGGGGCCACGCGGCCGCTCGCAGTGCTCGGTGCCGATCAGCATGGGACACGGCTCCTCACGCCGCTCACCGAGTATGAGCCTCAGATCTTTGTGTTCAGTGCCGGCACACCCGCGATCGAAAAGGGTTCTGCCCGGCCTCAGGTGTACTCCACGATCCCGCTGGAAGGCGAGTGGCAATTCACTCTCATGCCAACGCTTGACAACCAATGGGGTGACTACCGGTTACCCGCATTCGCCGGAGCTATCGGACCAGAGGCATCCACATTCCTGTACAAGGAAGAGTGCGGGCAGCGTCAAGCATGGCAACTTCCCTGGACGGTCGTCGACAGCACGTGGAGGCCCGTGCAGGCCTCGTTCGGTCCACAATTCATGCAACTCGGCCCGCTTGCCTCGGATGCGCGGTCGATCGCACGGCGGTACGCACAGCTCGGGGTCATGGACCCTGCCGATTCGATCGAGGTGAATGGAACGATGCGTGGGTGGAGCGCGTACGAGTTCTCCTGGCGCTGGGGAGTGAAGGGGGATCCCGGTCATCAGGGGTATCATGGACTCAAAGGGATCGTGCATGACGAGCAGATACAATTGGGCCGACCGGTGAAACCCTGGCGCGGAGCGCCGGGCCCGAATTACGAACGTGAAGCCGGCGGAGACCTGTATTACCTCTGGTCGACGATACGATCGGCATCTCCAGGGTGGGGCACGATACGGCGCACGGGGATCACGCCCACGGCCATCTGGATCAACAATGAACCGGTCGATACCGCCGTCCAACGCGTGCGGCTGTTTCGCGGAGTGAACACGCTGCTCCTGCGTTACAAGGGGACCGGCGTAGGCGCCTTCGTCATCGACACCACCGGGCCGGCGCAGAGGTCCGTGGTGAACGTTCCGATGTCCTCTTCATGGTTCACACGCTCCTCGGTGATGCGGTTCGACCCGCAACCTGATGCGAGGGGGCGTGCCGGATGGTACCGGTGTGCGGCTCCTCCCGGACTCCGCGGGCTCCGTTTCGCGGCGCAGGGTGCGGTGCACCTCTGGGTGGATGGTGCTGCGGTCGGGGTTGTCCGCGATACGGTGCCATCGGATCGATTCCCCTGGCCTGGCATCCCGGTGTGGAGCGCAGAGTTGCCGGCCGCGGTACCGCGCGCGTCATCGGTGGTGATACGGATCGACCATGAAGCGGGGCAGTATGGCGGCGCAGCGATCCCTGAACCGGTCGAGTTCAGGTGCGACACCGGCCTGCTTGCGGCGGGCGATCTGTCGAAGGTCCGCGAACTCGCCCTGTACTCCGGCGGGATGTGCTACAGCAGGTCGGTCTCCCTGACGAAGGCCCAGGCGAATGGGAAACGAATCACGCTCGATCTTGGATCGCTCGTCTCCTCCGCGCGCGTCCGGGTCAATGGCGAGTCCGCAGGAATGCGCTTTGCTCCACCCTGGGAGTTCGACCTGAGCGGAAAAGTGCGCGCCGGGCAGAACCGGATCGAGGTCGAGGTACATACCACGCTCGGCAATCACTTCCGTACGGTGCCTTCGCCGTATCCCGGCGGAGGGAGCTCCGGCCTCATCGGGCCGGCCGTGATCCGGATCGGAGGATAGCCCGGCGATGCACACACTCCAGGACATCATCTCAAAGCGGGGAGCGATCGTCATCAAGGTCGGGACGAACCTCCTGACGGACAAACGGACCGGGGTACGCCGCAAGCGCATCATGCAGCTCGCGCGTGATGTCGCGTTCCTCCGTGGGCTGGGACACCAGGTGGTGATCGTGAGTTCGGGTGCGATCGGTGCAGGTGTGGCATCGTTGGGCCTTGCCCGGCGGCCGCGCACGATCCCGGAAAAGCAGGCCACTGCCGCGGTCGGACAGCCCGTGCTGATGGAGTCGTACCAGGCCGCCTTCCGGAAACTCGGGATGCATGTGGGGCAGATCCTGCTTACCGGCGACGACTTCACGGAGCGCAAGCGCTACACGAATGCCCGGAATACCCTCCGTGCGCTGTTCGCCCAGCGCGTCATTCCGATCATCAATGAGAATGATACCATCGCTGTCGACGAGATCAAACTGGGCGACAACGACAATCTCTCCGCTCTCGTCGCAAGCCTTCTCGGCGCCGATCTTCTTGTCATCCTCAGCGATGTCGGACGGGTTGTACACGGACGATCCGTCGAAGAACCCCGCTGCCGTGCGCATCCCGATCGTGCACTCGATCACACCGGACATCGAGAAACTTGCACGCAAGAGCGGGAGCGATCTGGGGACAGGCGGCATGGTGACCAAACTCCAGGCGGCGCGCCGGTGCGTTGCGTCGGGCGTTGCTATGGTGATCGCCAATGGCGAAGACCCGTCCGTGCTGAAGGACATCCTCACCGGCGAGATCCGGGGGACACTGTTTCTCCCGGGCAGCGGGCGCCTGTCGGGAAGGAAGAAGTGGATAGGGTACGTGGCGAAGCCACGGGGAAGCGTGACGGTCGACGATGGAGCGCGGAGCGCTCTGCTCGCGCGCCACACGAGCCTGCTCCCCTCAGGCATCATTGCCATCTCCGGAGAGTTCCGCGGTCAGGATACGGTCAGCATCCTCGACCGGGATGGACTGGAGATCGCACGTGGTGTGACGAACTATTCCTCTGCCGATCTCCATCGGATCCGTGGGAAGAGGAGCGGTGAGTTGCCTCAGATCCTGGGGCGTCCGTCCAGGGATGAGGTCATCCATAAAGACAATCTTGTGATCACCGGTGGGAAGTCCTGATGGAACGTTCGATCGAAGAGCTTGCACGCAGCGTCAAGGTGGCCGCAGGGGCTCTGTACGTGTGCCCTGCGGCGCAGAAGAACCGCTTGCTCCGCGCCATCGCTTCGCGTTTGCGCGAAGCGATGCCCGGAGTGCTCGCCGCCAATACCGCGGACCTCGATGCGGCACGGGGAGCGGGGCTCTCTCCGGTATTGCTCGACCGCCTGATGCTGAATGAAGCGAGGGTTGCGCAGATGGTGCGCGGCGTCAAGGATGTGACCGCCCTGCCAGACCCGGTGGGGGAGGTCACGGAATCCCGGAAGCGGCCGAACGGACTGAAGGTCACGCGTGTGCGGGTGCCTCTGGGCGCGATCGGCATCATTTACGAAGCCCGCCCGAACGTCACGGTCGACGCCGCTGTCCTCTGTCTGAAAGCGGGCAATGCCGTCCTCCTGCGTGGCGGATCGGAGGCCATCCGGACGAACACGGCCCTCGTGCGGGTCCTTCGCGAGGCTCTGGAAGATGTCGGGCTTCCGGCGGACGCCGTCGGATTCGTGGAGAGCACCGATCGCGAAGCCGTGCACCTGATGCTGAAGCAGGACCGCTCCCTGGATGTGATCATTCCCCGCGGAAGCCAGCAGCTTATCCGCTTCATACAGGAGCGGTCTTCGGTGCCCGTGATAGCGCATGGAGAAGGCAATTGCCATGTCTATGTGGATAGGTCGGCGGATATCGATATGGCGGAAGAGATCGTGTACAATGCGAAGACGCAACGCCCATCGGTCTGCAACGCCGCGGAGAAGCTCCTGATCCACCGTGACATCGCAGCGAAAGCACTTCCGCGTATCCTCGGCCGGCTGCGCGCGGCCGGCGTCGAGGTCCGGGGTGACGAGCGCGCCCGCGCGATCGATCCTCAGATCCTTCCTGCCCTGGAGGAGGATTGGGGAAAGGAATATCTGGACCTGATCATCGCCGTAAAGGTCGTGGATGATGTGGATGCTGCCATCCGGCACATCAATGCGTGGGGTTCGCATCACTCCGACGCGATCGTCACGCGCACGGAACGGAATGCAGAACGGTTCCTGCGTTCTGTGGACTCTGCCGCGGTGTACGTGAATGCATCGACGCGATTCACCGACGGGTATGAGTTCGGGCTCGGCGCAGAGATCGGGATCAGCACGCAGAAACTCCATGCGCGGGGCCCCATGGGGCTCGTCGAACTTACCACGACGAAGTTCGTTGTCCGTGGCCGGGGGCAGGTCCGGCGGTAGACTTCCCGTTCACACGTCGGTTGCGCCGCGTGATCCGGCGATGGGCCGGAAGTCCACCCGGTGTCAGCTGAGATTGCATCTTGATGGCCCCTGCAGTATCATACAGAGTGCCGGGAGAGTCATCGCGCTCCGCTCCGCCTGCATCATCAACACCCTTCTCATTCTCGGAAACCACTATGCGCTCTCTCTATCCTCTTCTTGCACTTGCACTCCTGTGGACAACGGCTCCGGCCGCGGATCAGGCATTCCGTCTCGGATCGCTCTTCACCGATCACATGGTCCTCCAACAACGGTCCGAAGTGCCGGTGTGGGGCCAGGGAACGCCCGGCAACATGGTAACGGTCCGGACGTCATGGCAGGAGCACGCCAGCGCCCTGGTCGCTGCAGATGGATCGTGGATGGTCCATCTCACCACCCCGGCTGCGGGGGGACCGCATGCGATCGATATCACGTGCGGCACATCATCGGCGCATCTCGGGAACATCCTGACGGGAGAAGTGTGGCTATGCTCCGGACAATCGAACATGGAAATGCCTCTCCGGGGCTGGCCGCCGAATGATACCATCAAGAACAGCGCGCAGGATATCAGCGCAGCGGACATCCCCGAGATCCGGTTGTTCAACGTTGCGCGGTCAACGGCTCCTGTGCCGGAAGCTTCATGCACCGGGTCCTGGTCGGTGTGTTCACCGGCGACGGCGGCCGGCTTCAGCGCCACGGCGTTCCACTTTGGCAGGGAACTCGCGCGCAAGCTCCATGTTCCCATTGGCTTGATCCAGACGACGTGGGGTGGGACACCCGTTGAAGCCTGGACCGATGCGGAGTATCTCTCGCGCCTCCCCAGGTACGATGCGACGCTGATCTGGCTACGCGCTGCAGAGAAGCAGTATCCGGCGTTCAAGGAATGGCTCGCACGCCTCCCGGAGATCAAACCAACGATCGTTGGCGGCGAGCCTGTGTGGGAGGCATCTGCGTTCCATGATGAGGCCCTTGCGGCACGTGTGGTGGCAGATAGCGCATGGTCCACGATGATGTTGCCGGCGCTGTGGGAGAATGCCGGACTCGGTCAGTTTGACGGCGTTGTCTGGTTCCGCCGGCAGATCACGATCCCGGCGGCATGGCTCCACAAAGAGCTCATCATGGAACCGGGGCCAATCGATGATATGGACATCACCTACGTCAACGGCGTACGCGTGGGAGGGGTGGAGAGCGCGGGGATGTGGAACAAGGACAGGAAGTACACGGTCCCCGCTTCGCTCGTCGACAGCACGGTCCTGACGGTTGCAGTGCGTGTGACCGACCAGATGGGCGGAGGTGGCATCTATGCACCGGGCGGCACGATGACACTCCGCCCGGCAGCGGGTGAGGGCGTGGTGTCCATGACCGGCGCGTGGCGCTTCCTGCCGACGGCGATCTGGAAGACATTGCGGTTCTATTCTCTGGGCACAGATGGCGCGGCCTTCGCTTCGCATCCCGGACTTCCGATGGAGGTTGGCCCCGCAACACCGACAGCGCTGTACAATGCCATGATCGCGCCGCTCGTGCCGTACGCCGTCCGTGGTGCTATCTGGTATCAGGGTGAGTCGAATACGCCCGATCCGGAATTCTATCAGCAGCAGTTCCCCCTTATGATCAGGAACTGGCGGACCGCCTTCGCCAACCCCACGATGCCATTCTACTATGTCCAGATCGCGCCCTTCGATTACGGTAAGGAAGTGAACTCTGCATTCCTGCGGGAATCCCAGTTGATGACCCTCTCCCTTCAAGGCACCGGGATGGCCGTGACCATGGATATCGGGGATCCGAAGAACATTCATCCTGCCAATAAGAGGGAGGTCGGCCGACGCCTCGCACTCTGGGCACTCGCACGCACCTACGGAATGGGCCTGGCATGTTCGGGTCCCGTCTATACCGGTTCGAGATCCTTGCGTGGGAAAATGATCCTGGCCTTCGATCATGCGGAGAGGGGGCTGGTGCTGAGGGCGAACAAGCAGGGGAATGGGTTCAGGATCGCCGGCCCGGACAGCGTCTTCCGCGACGCAAAGGTTGAGGTGAAGGGCAAGACCGTGACCGTTTGGCACCCCGCGATCACACATCCGCGTGCTGTGCGTTATGCGTTCACGAACACCGCGGAAAGCACGCTGTTCAACAAGGAAGGGCTGCCGGCATCGTCCTTCCGAACCGATGCCTGGCGGAAGTGACGGGAGACCGTCGAGGCCGCCCAACGCTCAAGGTGTTTGCACGGCCCCCGGATCCACATCCGGGGGCCGTTGCCGTTCCTGCCGTGGGACGGGTGAGTCAGTCTCGCTCGACAGCATGCTTATGCGCGACCCATGACGCGGCGGACTCGTAGGCATCGCGGGAGAGCTGTGCGACCGCGGTGACATCTTTGAGCATGGACATCTGCGCATCGGAGAGGATCTTCTGCGAAGAGAAATTCGGGGACGCGGCGGCATAGTCAGCGGTGATGAGTCTGGCTGAGAACGCCTCATACCGTGCGTGCACATGCCCGCGCTGGGCGGCCCACTCCTTGTTGAAAACAGCGAGGCGCTTGTTGGCAGCGGCAATGTGCTTGTCCGCGCCCTGCAGGCGGACCCGTTTGACGAGAACCGGATCGGGGGCGCTCATTTCCCCGGAACTGATCTGCGGCAGCTTCGCGATCTCTGCGTGTTCCCAGCGGGTGATCTCATCGTGGACACGCCGGTCAGCCTCCGTCGCGGCGGTCATGGCGTTCTGAAAAGCAACGCCACGGTTGAATTCCGTCTGGATGTCCGCCGCCAGTTTCTGCCATTCGGCGAGTGCCGCCTGGACCTCCGGGGGATCGGGCTTGAGCGCAGTGGTCCCCGGAGCTGGTGCGGAACTCATCATGGACATCGCGAGCTTCATGCGCTCTTCCTTGCTCATCGATTTCATCTTCTTCTTGAACTCGGGGTCCTGCGCCATCCGGGCCATATCGGGATTCACGCCGGGCGGTACCGCGTTCTTCACGGCGGCCTCCTGCGACTTGTACGCATCCACCGCGGCCTTCAACTGAGATTCTGCATTGGCAAAGAGCGCCGCGGCAGAAACCTCACCAGGAGGCGTTGTCTGGCCCGCGGTGATCCGGGTGAAAGCTTCTGTGGCCGTCGCGGGAGGTGCCGGGATATCTCCGAGGATCTTCAACACGTCCTGCTTCACGGGAACCTGCGCAAACATGGAGCTGATGAGGGTACAAAGAGCGATGATCGAGAGGTGGATCTTCATGCGTGTGTCCTTCGGGATGGTTGCCTGATGCGGACGGACGGTCCCATGATGATACTCACGCCGTATGGGAAAAGCAACACGGCGGTTCACCTATGGCACGCACCGAAAGTGCAAAAATGGCCCGGTGCCGTTGACATTCACTCCTCGGGTGGATACATTGACCACATCGTGACCCGCCTGCATCCTTGAAGTTCGTCCGAGGATGTTCAACATTTCTACCCCATCACTTTACTTTGAGGAGCACCATGATGAGACGTTTCTACGCCATTGCAGTGTTGGTCGTTCTCTCTGCCGTACCCCTCTTCGCCCAGACCTGGGCCCCTGTGTGGAAACTCACGACGCCCGCGTACCTGACCAGGGAGGACATCCTCGATATGGCCATGGTCAAGGCCGGATTCGATACGGACAAGGATGGGTGGGGGGAATTCCTCTGTACGTGGACGGACTCCGACTCGAACGCGGTGTGCATGTACGAAGCGACCGGGAATGACACATACAAGCTGGTGTGGTCCTGGCTCATGCCTGTGGCCGGCAACAGCTTCATGGGTGTCGCGGTCGGCGATGTGAACAACAACGGCACCGTGGATATCGTGGTGTCGTTCCCTTCCGTTCCCGCGACGGATGTCAACCCGCTGCGCCTCTGGTTCTTTGAATGGAATGGCGTCACGGGCACGAATGACTATGGCGTGAAGGATAACGTGACGGGCCAGTTCACGTACTCCGGTGGGTACAACCTCGGCGTGGCCGACAACTATGACATCCGCCCGTACAGCCTCGTCGTCGAGGACATGGACGGCGACGCAAAGAACGAACTCGTTGTGGGTGTCCGGCAGGAAGGCTCCTCGGTCCGCTCCGTCTATGTGGTGAAAGTGGACGGCGATTTCAACGGCTTCTATTTCTGCGAGATCAAGTGGAAATTCCAGGGCGGGTTCGGCGGTTCGAACTACAGCACGACCACCGGCGATCTCGACGGCGATGGGAAGAAAGAGATCTACATGTTCGTCTGGAACAAGTTCACCTTGCGGATCTTTGAGTGCACGGGAGACACGAGCTACGCCACACGCTTCGCGGTGGACACGTGGTCTGCCGCGGCGAACGTTGATCATGGCGCGCTGGACGCGGTGCGTGTCGATGATGTGAACAATGACGGGATGAAAGAGATGTACATCGCGTCGACGGAACCGAACAATGAGATCTTCATCATCACGGGGGTCACGGACATCGCCAACCTGACCCCGGCCAACATCAAACGCCTCTACACGATCCCCAAGACGGGCGCGGGTAAGTTCCGCTCGATGCAGATCGCGGATCCCGATCATGACGGCAAGCGGAACCTTATGATCGCCGGTGAGACGAATGGCCAGATCTTCAGCCTCGAATACAAAGGCACCGGCGATCCGGCGGATTCTTCCTCCTGGACGCATCAGGTGATCTTTGATCTCTGGAACGAAGCCGGTGCCTCGGCCAGTGTGATCTCACCGCGTTTGTTCTACGGACATCCGGCCGGTGACATGGACAAGGACGGGAAGGACGAGTATGTGTTCGTGAATTATGCCCCGGATTACACCACCTGGGCTGACGATGTGCCGTTGTGGGTGATCGAGATGTCGAGCACCTCCGACGTGCGCGACGAAGCCGCGGGCGTGCCCGCACAGGCCGGGTTGATGCAGAACTACCCGAATCCCTTCAACCCGTCCACGACCCTGCCGTACTCCCTCACCAACCGGAGCAAGGTACGCCTCGAGGTGTTCAACGTGTATGGCGAGCTTGTGGCCACGCTGGTAGATGGCGAACGCGAGCCCGGCATGTACCAGGCCACATGGACTGCGCGCGTGCCGAGCGGAACCTACTTCGCCCGCCTGTCCGTGGAACAGCTGGAGGGGAACGGCGGCGCCTTCCGCGACGTGAAGAAGATGGTCTTGCTGAAATGACGATGGTTGCTGCAGAAGGGCCGGGCGGCACGCCCGGCCCTTCTGTGTGATGTGCCCTTCACCGTGACGCCGTACCAGAGAAAGGTGTCCCATGATCAGTGAGAACGGTGTCCCACCTTGCGATTACGACCGCCGCGAGTTCATGGCGCGTGTAGGAAAGGGGATCGGCCTTGCCACGCTTGCCTCGTCGACCGTTGCCGGGTTGTATCAGGAGCTGCATGCCGCCACGTCCCGCGTCGCGGGGCTCTCCCCGGAGGCCGCTGCAACGGATGAGGATTTCTGGTTCGAGATCCAGCGCGCGTTCAACAGCACCCGCAGCATCATCAACCTGAACAATGGCGGCGTATCGCCTTCCCCACGCATCGTCACGGAAGCCCTGGTCCGCTACACATGGGAGCAGGAGGATGTCCCCCCGTATACGATGTGGCAGATCCTTGAGCCGCAGAGCGAGAACGTGCGGACGGGACTCGCGGGCGTGTTCGGGTGTGACGCCGAAGAGATCGCCATTGTGCGCAATGCTTCGGAGGCACTGGAGAACTGCCTGTTCGGCCTCGACCTGAAGGCGGGGGATGAGGTCCTGACCACCACGCAGGACTACCCCCGCATGATCACGACGATCAAGCAGCGCGAGCTGCGCGAGAAGATCGTGCTGAAACAGGTGAAGTACCCTACGCCGCCGAAGAGCCTGCAGGAAATCTACGACGCGATCGAAGGCGGGATCACGCCACGAACGAAAGTGATCCTCATCTCCCACGCCGTGTTCCTTACCGGACAGATCACGCCGGTCAAGGCGATCTGTGCCCTGGCGCGCAGCAAAGGCATCGAGTGCATCGTGGATGGTGCGCACTCGTTCGCGCATTTCGATTTCAGCTGGAAGGACCTGCAGTGCGATTACTTCGGCACCAGCCTTCACAAGTGGTTGTATGCCCCGAAAGGGACGGGACTCCTCTTCGTGAAACGCGACAAGATCGAAAAGATCTGGCCGTTGATGGCCGCCGAGCACAAGCAACGCAGCGATATCCGGAAGTTCGAGGAGATCGGCACGCACTCGGCAGCTATACGCCTGGCCATCGGGGAGGCGATCCTGTTCCACCAGGGCCTCGGAGCGAAGCGGAAGGAAGAGCGACTCCGGTTCCTCCGGTCGTACTGGGCGGGAAAGCTCGAGTCATTGCCGAACGTACGCTTCCATACATCGTTCGGCATAGACCAGTCATGCGGCATCGCGCTGGTTGAGATCCCGGGCGTCGATCCGGCAGAGATCACAAAGTATCTCATGGACAAGCATAAGATCTTCACCGTTGCGATCAACCACGAAGAGTTCAAAGGGAACCGGATCACGCCGAATGTGTACACGTCGCTCCGGGAACTCGACCGTTTCTGCGATGTCATGGAGACCATTGCCCGGAAAGGCATTCCCCGCAACTGATCACCCCCTGGCGAATACTGGCCACCCTGCGGATATCAGATAGGTGATACCGCAGGGTGGCCTCTCTCTTTTCATAAAATCCCCGATTTGCCGCCATTTCCGGCACCTTCCGAACGACATCGCTAGCATGCTTTTTGAGACCTGGACTGCCACGACCTCCGAGGTCCGACGCGGGGAAGTGGCTCGTGCGCCTGTGGGTTGGGAAAGCCCCGCACACCAGTTCGAGGAGACTCATGAAAAAATCTATCATCTGCATGTTCCTGTTGTCGACTGTTGCTTACGCGCAACAGCCCACGCTCTTTCCTCATGCCACGTGGTTGCAGGACGTCCATTTTGCCGGAACGGTGTATCAGGGGATCCCGGCACCGCTCATGCCAAGCGTCCAGGCTCATCTTGGTGGCCTCGAGTACATGTTCCATGTCAGGAGCGATGTCGAGAAGGCGCGGCCTCTGATCAGTGCTGTTCATGCCCAGGGAGGAAATACTGGGTCAATCTTGACGGCTCGTTCCTGGAAGGAAGCGTGGATTCGATCCTTGCGGATGGGCAGGGGATCACCGACCCATATTTTGGTGCGTGCAGGACTCTTGAAGGGCAGTACCTGATCATCGGCGGGAAGAACCAGCACTCGGTCGTGGATAGTGCGTGGCGCAACTTCCTGGTCGCCTGCATCAAACGGGCGATCGATGCCGGGGCGGACGGTTCCCAGCACGATTGCGCCTGGACCGAGCCACCCGATGCATTCAATGCCCACGACATGACTCCGTTCCGGGACTACATCACCGCACTCGGGGTGAGCACCGGTACCTGGGATCCGGCCACGCAAACAATCCGCCAATACCTGATCAGCATCGGAAAGACGGATGAAACGGTGATGAACACCGATGGCGACCCCGCGGAGGTCAAGGCGCTGCTGCAGCATTGGTACGAATTCAAAGCCGTCCGCACCCGGCAGGGATGGCAGGCGCTGAAGGACAGTTGCACCGCCTATGCCGCGACGAAGGGGAAAGAATATACGATCGCGTTGAACGGTGCCAGCAATATCGGCGGCGCCAGTGGTGCAGGGTACGCCGTCAGCGACTATGCGATCGGCGAATTCTTTGAGTGGGGGGAGCTGTTCCCGTATGACGGCGCATTGACGGCACGGGTGAAGGCATTCCATAGCATCGGGAAGCGCTTTGTCCTGTGGTCCCCGCCCACGCTCACCGACATCCCGCTCGCACAGCCGACCGATCTCTATCCCGAGCCGGTCCAGACGAATGCGGTCCTGCATACGGCAGC
Organism: Ignavibacteriota bacterium; assembly: GCA_016707525.1. Taxonomy (NCBI): domain Bacteria; kingdom Pseudomonadati; phylum Ignavibacteriota; species Ignavibacteriota bacterium. Next base: position 649,537 of record JADJHP010000001.1, on the reverse strand, counting down.
CACGATGTATGCCAGCGGCGGACTGCCGCAACTGGGGTATCCGTCCACAGGGACCTACCCCGCCTATTTCCTGGCGCAGACCCAGCGTGCCATCCTGAACAGTGTCAGTCCCGCAGGGGACATCGGTGTGGTCATGTCGCAGGCCCAGACCCTCGACGATGCACGGGGATTCACCGGTCTCCTCGATGCGGTGATCGACCTGAACCGCGCCTGCCGGGTGATCTGGTTCAAACCGGACAAGCTCGGTGTACCGGATGACCTGTCGCAGAATGACCTCACACCGTTCAAGGTCATCTTTCTCCTGAGTCATTCCGGTTGACCAACAATCAACGCACGCAATTGCTCACGTTCGTCCAGAACGGCGGTACCGTGATCGCGGTCCGCGGCAACGTTGAGTATGCCGGATGGCAGGACGAAAAGGGCGCAACGCAAGGAAATGCCACATGGGCAAGCCTGGCAGACAAGGCCGTGACGACGTCGTCAACATACGGGGGCGGCCGGTTCATTACGATCGCGCATCACATCAACGAGCCCAATGGATATCCCCCGCCGTTGTACGGCCAGGCATACACCTCCTGGCAACATGCGAGCGATCCTGACAAGCGTGCCGTCGCCACGGCCATCCGTGATACGTTGAGCAAGTGGTTCACGTACGCGCTTCCGGTGAACGATGTTGCCGGCACGGGGATACCGGCGACCATGCGCATCTTCCGGTTCCAGGATACTCTGGTGCACTCCTACGTGTATCAGATGCTGAACGACAGCGTGGAGATCCCTTCACGTGCAGGGATCGCCGTCGGGCCGACAGCCATCCACTTCGCTGTCTCCCCGTCGCTGCACGGGCAGTTGATGCAGGTGATGTTCTACTCGATCGACAACCCGCAGGGGGTGATGCTGGGTAGTGCGTATGGGGTGGACTCCGTGACGGGGCATGTGGGGCCCGTGACCGTGCCAGCGTTCAAGACCTGGGGATTCGTCCACCTTGTACCGGCGGGCCCCGGCGGCCCACCGGCGCTGGCCATCGGCGGATTCACCATCAATGATACAACCCGGGCATACCGGCTCAAGAGCGGAAGCGCTCTGAAACTGGGATGGAATGTGACCGCCGGAACACAATCGGCGTACGAGGTGGAGATCTGGACGAACGTGGATGAGAACGGGGCACCCGTGATCAGCGATCACCTGACACGGATGTCTGCGGGGGCCGCCGTGATCCCTGGGAAGACGCTGCTGAAGGCCGAGCGTATCGTGCGTGTTGCCGCACTCTCGTCCGGGACGACACACACCATTCCGGCAGGACTTGTGAAGGACAGCACGGTGTATATGGTTCGCATCCGGGCCATCTCTGCAGCGAATGACACGACCGCCTGGCTGGAGCAGTACTGTTATCGTAACTCGCCTCCCGCACCACCGGTCGAGCCCAGTATCTTCGTTCAGTCGCAATCGATGTGGTATCTCAGCACGAACGGAGATGTGTACGCGGGCATCGACACCGCATCACGGATGATCTATAGTTTCAAGAAAGGTGGCGACCGCCGGGGATCCTACGGCGGCGATTGGGAATTGGATACGCTCACCTACGGGATCATGCTGTACACGGACAGTCTCACCGCACGGCGGGGGGACACCTCCCATGCGCACCACACGGTGGGGGAACAGTTCCGCCTCCGGCTGGGGCCCTTCGAATCGAAAGGCGTGATCGACGATCAGCGTGACACGCTGCAGTTCTCGCTTGCCGCGTATGAGAACTTCGGCGTGTACTTCCGCCCGTATGCAACGGACGGACTGGACACGAGTGTCGCGGGCCAATGGTTCGGGTACTTCCTGGACCGGCAGAACGATCCACCGGACCCGTTCGTACTGATCTCACCGCCCGACAGCGGCTTTGTTCCGGGTCAGGTGCAGTTCCGCTGGAAGAACAACAAGGACCCCGATCCGTTCAACCAGACGAACAAGAACATCAGTCAGGTACGGATACTGTTCGACAGCGTGAGCACATTCACATCGCCGGGGCTGAAGACGTACACGAAGTCGCCGGGCGGGAATGAATTCGAAAGCGACACGATCGCATTGTCGCTCCCTGCGAACTATTTCACCGTCGAAGGATTGCAGCAGTACCGGCGGGTCTACTGGAAGGTGCAGATGTGGGACTACGACCGTGACGTGTCAGAAGGGGGAGGCTACGGACCGGCGATGCGCGAATGTACCCGTCCGTTCCTGCTCAACATCGGCACGAACCCCGGGGTCACCGCGCAGATCACGACGTCGGTGGACTCTGTGAACTTCGGGGCCGTGCGCGTGGGGAGCCAGCGCGACACGGTGATCACGATCCAGAATACCGGACAGGACACGTTGAGGGTCACGTCCATCACCGGGGTCGGGTCGATCTTCCGCAGCACCCGCACGGCCATGGTGGTGCCACCGGGTGCGTCGCGGCTCGATACACTCCGTTTTGCTCCGGGTGCTCCGGGACCTGCCGCAGGCAGCATCATCATCGCAAGCAATGCCCAGGGTGCGCCTGATACGATCAAGGTGCGCGGTGTTGGTGCCACGTATCTCCTGACGTTCTCGCGGTCGACGATCAACTTTGGCAATGTGCGTGTCGGGACGACACGTGATTCCGTCGTGAGCTTCGGCAACAGCGGGAATCAGCAGATCACGATCGCATCTGTCACGTCGTCGTTGCCGGTCTTCACACCGCGTCTCACCCAGTGCATGGTGCCGGTGGCAGGCTCGGTGGCCGATACGATACGGTTCGCCCCTGTGGCACAGGGCGCGGTAAGCGGATGGATCCTCGTGAGCAGCAACGCGCATCCGGGAGCGGACACGGTGTATGTGCAGGGGAACGGGACGCTGACCGGGATCGTGGAAGGGGAGACGCCGCCGGCGACATATCAGTTGCTGCCGGCGTACCCGAACCCGTTCAATCCTTCGACGACGATCCGGTATGGCGTTCCGGAGCGAAGCTCTGTTGTGCTCACGGTCTACAACCTGCTCGGACAGGAAGTGATGCGGGGTGTGGCAGGGGTGCGTGAAGCGGGGTTCTATGAGGAGCGCTTCGACGCGGTGGGGCTTTCATCGGGCGTCTACATATACCGGTTCGAAGCCTCATCCGAACAAACGCCCGGCCGCACGCACACTGAAACGAGAAAGATGGTGTTGATGAGGTGATGCCAGAGGACTCCTGAGGCCGCGTGCATTCATCCACGGGAATCAGGAGGCAGGTGGTGACGGAGGGCCCTCCGCACGATGCGGAGGGCCTTCGTCAATTGATTCTCGACCGTCTTCGGACTGATGTGGAGCTGCTTCGCTACCTCTGTTGTTGACAACCCCTCCAACCGGCTCAAGTGAAACACCGCGCGGCAACGTTCCGGGAGTTCCTCTCTCAGGATGCGCCGCAGCTCGTCCTGGAGGAGTGCGTGTGCCGTGGCGTTCACAGGATCCGCCCCTTCGGGCGGGAGCGGAGGTGGAACGTCTGCCGCGGTCCGCTGGCGCGTATCGGCATGCCGGTACATATCACGCACGAGGTTCAAACCGATACGGTACACCAGCGCCTGAAAGCTCAGTCCGGGTTTGAGGGACCCGCGGTGTTGCCAGATGCGGAGGAACGTCTCCTGCACGATATCATGCGCTGCTTCGACATCCCGTGTCTGAAAGGTGATGCTGCGCAGAAGGGCCGGCTGATACCGCGTGAAGAGCGTCTCGAATGCCTCGAGATCGCCTTCTTTCACTGCCGCTATGAGGTGCTGTTCGTCCTGCGTTCCTGCCACTCGCTCTCCTGAGGGGTTCAAACAAAATAGTGCTCACCGGCATCACTCGCAACAGGAATATAGGGGAGAACGGCATCTCATCCGTTATACACTCAGGAGGATGGATGCCATGAAGCGCACACTCATTGATCGCATGTGGGGCTGGTGGAAGGGGGAACCGAGAGGTCACGCGGCCGAGCAAGGGATCGACCGCCTCATCCACAGCGAGGCAGAGCGCCTGGGAACCATCGACCCGGACACGCACCGGCGGTGGCTGATGCTCCGCAATACGATCACCGCGGTCCCTGAGCCGCGGCAGACCCCGGCCACCCGCATCCCGGCACGGATCATCCGCCCGGCTCTTGTCACTGGGATACTTGCCTCTGCCGCAATGATGGTGTTCTTGCTCTGGCGTAGCACACCGGTTCTGGATCAGACATTTGCTACGGGGAGGGGACAGATGTCGACGATCACGCTCGCCGACAGCAGCGACGTGATCCTGAACCACACGTCGGAAGTCCTGGTCGCGGCAATGGAGCCTGGCAAAGTCCGCACCGTTCGACTCCACGGCGAAGCATTCTTCAAGGTTCGTAAGAACGGGTCGCCATTCCAGGTCATCACCCCCGCCGGGAGTGTTGAAGTCCTCGGCACGGAATTCAACGTCCGTGAAAGGCCCGGCGCATTCGAAGTGGCGGTCCTTTCCGGGAAGGTACGCGTGCGCGTTCCCTACAGAGACGGCGACCGGTCGGTGGAACTGACCAAAGGGATGGTGGTGCTGATCGCGGAAGGCGACACGTCGTGCGCGGCACGGGAGATCCGGTACGCAACGTATCCGGGCTGGATGCACAATCGGTTGATCTTCCAGGATACACCTCTGGCTTCTGTCTGCGAGGAGCTCGAAGCCCGGTTCGATGTCCGGGTCCGCGTCTCACGATCGGGCGCCGGGCGGGAGCGGATCAGTGGAACGCTTGAGAGTAGAACAGCTGATCAGGCGTTGGCATCGCTTGCAACACTCACGGGACTCTCCCTCCGGCATGAAACCGATGCGTTCATTCTGTACTAGCCTCCTGATCATACTCGGGATCTGTACGGCGCCGGCGCAGGACCCCGCCGGGCGAACGTTCTCGTTTGAGCGGCATCCGCTTGCCGCTGCCATCGATTCTCTGAGCCGGTGGTACGGCATCCCCATCATCTACCGGGAAGCGGATGTGCAAGAGTACCGTGTCTCATTCGCCTGCAGTGCATGTCCCTTCGATCGCGCCCTCACGGGGATCCTCGAGGGGATGCCACTCGATGCCATCGCGACGGGCCGGCAGGTGATCATCAGGCAGCGTCATATCATCGCGCGCGAGGACGACGGGACGGTTGCAGGGACCGTGCGCGATGCTGTCACCGGAGACGCGATCGCGGGGGCGGTCGTGGTTCTCCGGCGACAGGATCCTGCCGGGGCCGGGCCCGCTCTGCGGAGCTGTCCATCGAACGCCTTCGGATTCTTCTCACTGCGGTCGGTTGTCGCGGGAAGCTATCTCCTGGAGACCCGTTGCGTGGGCTACCTTGTTGATGTGAGGCCACTGGAGATCGACCCAAAACAGGAGTCACGATGCGAGATCGCGCTGCGCCAGAGCGGCATCGCGCTTGAAGAGATGACGGTGGAAGGGGAGCGGATGACGGGCGCGACGGGTACGGGCCTCTCCCGCGGCCTGTTCATCCGGTCGATCCCGGGTGATCCCAACGAATATATTCTGGATGGGGCACGGATCTATAATCCCGCGCACTTCGGGGGTGTGCTCAGCACGTTCCACCCCGAAGCCCTGAACGAGATCGAGATCGGGAGAACGGGACTCCCTGCCTCATTCGGTGGACGGATCGGGGGCATGCTCGACCTTTCGCTGCGCGATGGCATGCGTGAACGTGTGACGGGAACCGCCGGTGCGGATCTGCTCGGTATGCACGCCGCGGTCGAGGGGCCCATCGACGGTGCAACGTCCTTCCTGGTGACTGCACGGCGGGGTTGGCCGGATGCAGCGATCGGGGGACTTTCACAGCACGGCACCCCGACACGCCTGGGTACGCTCGAGTTCATTGCGAAGATGAATCACCGGCTCTCTGCGGGGTCCGGGGTCACCGCGAATGCCTACCTGAGTTCAGACCAGTACTCGAACGCGACGTCCTCCGCGGCGGGGGTCCTCAGCAACGACCTGCGTTGGTGGAACACGTCGTACAACGTCCGCTGGTCCGCGATCGTGTCGTCAACGCTGTTCGCTCATGCCGCCGCCTCCTACACACGGTATGGGTTCGGTTTGGACCACGCCTTCGCACCTGTGACCGGGACCATCGCGCCCTCGACGTACCGGATCGAGGATGTCACGGTGAAAGCTGAGGCAGAACAGTACTATGATGCGACGCACACCTTCGGCGGGGGCGTCGAGATCACAAGGCATGGCATCGAAGGATCGATCAGCGGATTTGATGCACTACTTGCACCATATCACCTCGATGCCCGGGAGGTCTGGGATCTTTCGGTGTACGCGAGGGACCGGATCGCCATGACCGAACACGTGAGTGCGGAGGTGGGCGTACGGGCGACCTCCTTCATCGGGCGGACAAGCACACTGTCGGGGATCGATCCCCGATTCGCTCTGCATATCGCATTCACGCCAGCCACGCGTGCCTATCTCACGTTCGCTTCGATCAACCAGTTCATGCATCCGTACCGGAACAGCGGCACGTTCCTCTTCTATCCGACGCCGTTCTGGTATCCGTCCGACGGGGATATTTCCCCGACCACCTCGGTACAATTTGCTCTCGGTATGACCCGTGATATGGGAAGTGGTGACGTCGTGCTCGGGATTGAAGGCTTCTACCGTTATGCATCACGCCTCCACGATGCACAATGGACCGGCACGGTTCCGCGCGATCTCCCGGACGTGATCATCACCGGAAATGGACGGGCGTACGGGGTGGATGCCTCGTTGCGGAAGCGAACGGGCCCGTTAAGCGGGGCCATCAGCTATACGATCAGTCACACCGAACGGTGGTTCGGTGAAGTGCGTGGGGGCGTTCCGTTCGTACCACCATTCTCTCCGTCCCACGAGATACATCTGTCGATCGGCTACGTCCCGGATGATGCCTGGCTTCTCGGAGCACTCGCCGTTCTTGATCCCGGGAGCTGGGAGTCGGAGGGGTTTGAGACGGGATCGGTCTCACCGAGTTCTCCGGCCGATGTCAGCGGCGTACGCTTCGCCGTGCAGGGCGAATTCAATGATGTGAACGGGAGCCGTCTTCCCGGTTTCGAACGGCTTGAACTTCACGTATCGCGGCGCATCGCCTTCGGCGGTTTCTCCGGCAGCGTGTCGTTCCGGCTCATCAACGGGTATGGGCTTCTTGATCCCGTGGAATGGATATACACACCCAACCCGGACCACCTGCTTGCGTGGCGCTCGCGCATACGGAAACTCGCGTTGTTCCCGCTGTTCCCGGTTATCGGGCTCTCGCTCCGGTTCTAAAGGCCATCGATGATGCATACGTGCAGCGTTCACATATGTGGTTCGCGATTCCTGCGGACGATCCCCGGCATCGTTGCCGTCCTCTGCTTTGTTCCGTTTGCGCTGGGGACATCGCCGTTGCCCCCGCCGTATCACCGGTACACGATCAGCGGGACGGTCACGTACCGGAATGGGGCCCCTGCCCGGGACATCATTATGGTGATGTTCACAAGAACGGCGAATGACACAGCCCTCCAGATCTCCCGGTCGGCCGTGATGGCGGAGGACCGGCCGCTTTCCGTGTCCTCCATCGATGGAGGTTTCGTTCTCTCTGTCCGGACGGACACGCCCGCCGAGTCGCTTGCGATCGGTGCTATCGCAACGGGCCGGCCGATGATGCGTGACGGTGCTTTTCACCCGGACACCCTCCTTGCGAATGCGATGAAGGGGAAGGGAACGAATAGTACAGACGTTGGGTGTGCGGGATGCGGGCCCGAGCCGTCCGAATACGAATATACGGTGTACTACGCAACGAGCATTTCCAGAAATGTGGTGGTCGACGAATGAGCGTGCAGAGGGATGCTCCTGACGTGAGACATGCGAACTGGCCGGGGCGATCCCGATCCCATCTCTGTGGGGTGGTCGCGATCGCATTTGTCAGTCTCGGTGTGGTTTGTGCTCAGGCGCAGACGAATGTGAATCATGTGTCGGTCAATGCGGGGATCATCCGGGCTCTTGATCCCCATTTGGCAGGTGCCCTTGGTGGAGAGTATGTATTCTATCCGGAGGTCCAGGTGGGTGGTGACCTCTTCACGCCCGGGCTTCGGTGGGTCGTATTCTGGGGGTACGCCGATGATGGTGCCCGGGCACCGTACTGGGGGCTTTTCGGAGCATATAGCAGTCATGCAGTAGGAGTACGGGTGCAGATCCGCCCCGAAGATCTTCTCCCGCATTGGGTCATTCCGGTCGGCATCTTCGCCGGGGCCGCGTATCATGCTGCGACCTACCGGATCGTTTCGAGGCGCGAGGTCGTCGAGACCGCGGGTCAGGGGCAGATCTCGCGGAGAGACCTTGCGGAAGAGATCCTGGCGTTCGAGGCGGGGGTGAATCTGGAGGTCCGCATCATCGGGGCGTTCGGCATCCGCATCGAAGGCCGGCAGTCGATCCCGCTGTCAAAGCAATTCCCCGACCGCATGATGGAAGAGCGCCGCTCGATAACAGGAGGAGTCTCCTACGCCCTGTAAAACAGAGAAGTGTCCTGACATTCGAAAGCGTTGTCAAACGAAGATACAGTGAAGGAGGAGTGATGATGAAAATTGTCGGTGTTGCGCTTGTGCTTGTGTGCCTCGCAGGAACGGGATTCGTATGCGAGGATGCAGGTGTGGAACCCGGGGCGATACACCCGATGTGGGTGGATAGCCTGATAGCGAAGTACAGCGCGGAACCTGTCGGAAACCCGCCGCAGGCCATCTGGCAGTACCGATACAACGAAGCGACCGTCTATTTCGTCCCGGCACAATGCTGCGACCAGTACAGCGATCTGTACGACTTTTCGGGGAAGATCATCGGGCACCCGGACGGTGGGATCGCGGGAACGGGCGACGGACGGTGCAGCGACTTCGTCAAAACGGCAACCGATCCGATCCTGATCTGGCGCGATCCGCGGTCACGCAACTGAAAACGATTCTTCCTTAAAGGGTATGACCATGAGGATACATCGCTGGAGCATAGTGTTGTTCGGCGTCACTCTCGCGCTCGCCGCTGCGAGTGCGCAGGCACAATACTGGGGCGAACGCGCCCAGGGAAAAGGTTTTGAGCAGAATGAATTCTACTTCACACCCGCGAACCTCGTTCCGTACGGCCTGGGGGCATTCGCCGGGACGACACCCGGGGTGCTGCGCGACCCGCTGCTCGATCTTGTGCTGAGCCCGGCGCACCTGCGGCTCGACAGCCTTCAAAACGAGTTCATGATCTACACGGACTTCCGGGCATCAAGGAACATGCGGAGCAACGATTCGTATGTCTTCCCTACATACCGGACCATGGACGCCATGTATTCGTCGATCTACCGTCCGTATCCGACGACATACCTGAGTACGCGCAAGGTGCTCGAGCCGGTCTTCTCCGGAGCCGTCATCGTGCGCCCGCTGGCGGATATCGCTCCTGAGCTTCTCGTCGGCGGCACATACCAGCTCATGCTCCAGGATGAGAAGTACTACGACGTCCCGTCGGACATCTATAAAAGTGTCATGGGGGCGGACTACACGGGGCGCAGCGCGGCTGCCGCGTCGGACATGCCCATCGTGGACCGATACAGCGGTGATGACAACATGCATCAGAATGGCCACTTCATCTCCCTGTTCGCGCGTTACGCACCCACGCCATGGCTTGAAGCCGGCGTGAAGTTTGGCCGTGTGTTGCACGATCGCAACGGTGCCTATGGATCCACGAACCTGTGGAACTCCTCCTACTCCTCCCAGGCCAGCTCGCTCTGGTCGAGCCGCGAAAAGCGGGATCAGGGATACCAGCATTCGGAACTGTCGGGAGGCCTGCTCTTCCACCTCTCGGATCGTGTAACGTTCGGTATCTCCGGCGGGCATCTCCGGGGCACGGGAACGCAGGCGCTGTCGAACGAAGACACGTCGTACTATGGATACGTCAGCAACAACCAGTACTCAAGCATGTATGTCCATTCTGGCGGGAAACTCAGCGAATGGGTGAACACCGGGTCGACAACGGATCTCGGATTTGAACTCCGTTCGCGTCTTGGCACCCGCACCGCGATGACACTGTTCTACCGGCCACGCTGGTCCACGGTCGCCCTGTCGACCGCCTCCTTCATCACCGATACGAACAGCAGCTCGTCTTCATGGACGAACAACGTCGAAACCGTGCACTCGCATTCGCGGTCTCAGTTGCTGGACCGTCGCACCGGGTCGGGCGAAGACAAGTCGAATACGGACCTGTTCCTGGCGACGTTCACATGGGACATCGATCAGAATATCACGCTTTCCCTCGGGGGACAGTTGGAGCTGTATTCGCGTGAGATCCGGACCGATGAAGGCGTTGAGGTGCGGGGAATGTCGGAGTATACCACAACGTCCACACAGAATCCCTATGCGTACCTGCATGAGAACATCGAATCGAAGAACCTGCACTGGGCATTCACGGCGAAGCGGAGTAGCTTCCGGGTTCCCGTGTTCGTCACCATCCGCGCATCACGGGTCGCGGGTATTCTCCTCGGGCTGTGCCGCGACATCTCGCGGTGGGAGATCAACGACATGACGCTGGCGACGTTTCAGCGCAGGTACGTGAACGAGAATGGCACGGTGACGGACAAATACAATTTCGGTGAACGGTATACCCAGCCGCAGGAAACGACGACGGACATCACAACGACCTTCATGGCAGGCCTCACGATCACACCTTCGCCGGTGTTCCAGGCGCGGGTCCTGATGGTGCCGGTGTTCGCCGAGCGTCCGGATGGGGGCGAGTTGGAACAACTCCAGTGGTGGCTCGGGTTGACGGTCACCCCGTAAGGGGACGACCGGCACATGGAAAGGGGAGACAGGGGCAGCAGTACGCTGCCCCTGTTTTCTTTCTGCGCAATCTTCGTTATCTTCTGCGGTCATCCTTCCGCTCACTTTCATCGGGACCACCATGCGCGTTCTCAACCCTTGTATCCTCATGGCCGTGCTTACCGTATCGCTTCCCGGTCCGGCTGCACAGTCGCAGACTCCAGGTTATCCGATCGCCCCCGTACGCTTCACGGAGGTCCGTGTCGAGGACGAGTTCTGGTCCAAACGTCTGGAGACCAACCGGACCGTCACGATCCCGCATACCATCGCCCAGTGCGAAGCGAACGGCAGGGTCCGCAACTTCGAGCTTGCTGACAGTGTACTGCGCGGGCTGCTTCCGGAAGGGAAGTTCTGCGGGCGCTACGGTTTTGATGATACGGATGTGTACAAGGTGATCGAGGGCGCGGCGTATGCAATGCATGTGCAGTATGACCCGTTGCTTGATGCGCGGGTGGACTCGCTGATCCTGAAGATCCGCAAAGCCCAGGAACCCGATGGCTACCTGTACACGATGCGTACCATGAAACCCGAAGCCTCCTGGGCACCGGAACGGTGGGTGAGAGACCGATTGAAGGGAAGTCATGAGCTGTACAACTCGGGGCACCTCTACGAGGCAGCCGTGGCCCACTTCTATGCAACGGGCAAACGCAATCTGCTGGACATCGCGCTGGCGAATGCCGATCTGCTGGTGAACACGTTCGGTCCGGACAAGATGCGCACGGTTCCCGGGCACGAGGTCACGGAACTCGGACTCGTGCGCCTCTACCAGGTGACGGGAAAGAAGGCCTATCTCGACCTCGCAGACTTTTTCATTCGTGAACGGGGCCACGGTACGCCCGAAGGCATGACGTACAATCAGGACCATATCCCCGTCCTTGAACAGACGGAAGCGGTCGGCCATGCGGTCCGCGCAGGATACCTGTACGCCGGCATGGCGGATGTCGCCGCGTATACCGGAGACACGGCGTTCCTCCCCGTGCTGCAGAAGATCTGGGATGATGTGGTATCGCGGAAACTGTATATCACCGGAGGCATTGGCGCCGCCGGGAACATTGAAGGGTTCGGGCCTGCCTACGATCTTCCGAATCTGACAGCATACTGCGAAACATGCGCCGGGATCGCTCTGGTGTACTGGGGGCACCGCATGTTTCTTCATACCGGCGATGCATCGTTCCTCGATGTCGTCGAACGCGTCCTGTACAACGGATTCCTTTCCGGGGTGGCGATGACCGGAGACCGCTTCTTCTATCCGAATCCGCTCGAATCCATTTCCGGCGAGGAACGGTCGGCATGGTTCACGTGCGCATGCTGCATCTCGAATGACACGCGCTTCGTGGCCTCGATCCCCGGGTATGCCTATGCGACAAGTGGGAGTTCGCTCTATGTGAACCTGTATATCGGAGGAAGCGCGTCGGTGGTCCTGAACGGACAGACACTCAAGGTGCGGCAACAGTCACGCTACCCCTGGGCAGGTGATATCAACCTTTCTCTCGGGCTTACATCGGCAGCCCCCTTCACCGTGCGCCTCCGCATCCCGGGCTGGGCACAGGGACACCCGGTACCTTCTGACCTCTACACGTATGATGACGCGATCACGTGCGCCATCGGATTGACCGTGAACGGCGCTCCACAGGCCGTGACCATCGAGAAGGGATTCGCTGTCGTGACCCGCACCTGGCAACCGGGAGACAAGATCGCACTTTCACTTCCCATGCCCATCCAACGCGTCCGTGCGCACAAGGAGATCGTGGATGACAGGGGGAAAGTCGCTCTCGAGCGAGGGCCGATCGTGTATTGCCTCGAGGGGCCCGACCAACCGGCGTCCTGGCTCCTGGATGGCGTCATACCGGATACTGCGCAGTTACAGTCGACCTTTGACCGGAACCTCCTTGGTGGGGTTCAGGTGATCAACGGCACCGCATTCGCGTCACAGCGCACGTCCGGAGGCGGACGGTCCCTCGGTGCAGCCCGGCCATTCAAGGCCATTCCGTATTACGCGTGGGCGCACAGGGGATTGCATCAGATGACCGTTTGGCCGGCGCGGACCCTTGAAGCGGCGAAGCCTGCCCCGGCAGCGACGCTTGCCTACACGAGTGCGCTGGCCACTTCGGGCGGGACGAGCCCGGACGCGATCAAGGATCAGCTCATCCCGGCATCTTCGAACGACCCTCTCACGCCGTACTTCCATTGGTGGCCGAAGAAAGGGAGCACGGAATGGGTGCAATACCATTTCCAGGAACCATCGAAGGTCTCCGGGGTGACGGTGTATTGGTTCGACGATACCGGATCAGGGGAATGCCGCGTACCACAGTCGTGGGAGATCCAGTACCATGACGGCACATCGTGGAAGCCCGTGCAGCTGACATCCCCGGTCGAAACCGCAGTGAATGTGCCGTCGCATGTGACATTCGTTCCCGTGAAGACCATGGATATCCGGCTGATGATCACACTGCCGGCAGGGTTCTCGGCAGGATTGTATGAATGGTCACTCGAATGAGCCGTTGCCCGTGACGGGGATGTCTGGAGATCGGGGCTAGGGAAAAGATACTAGAAGAATACTGTGTTTGTCCGATTTCCAAAGCGAGGTGAATTCACTACCTTTTCCCTCAGTGGCGAGCTGCGAGCGCCCGACATCCAACCGACACTGTGTAGGGAGGCAGTACTCATGAAGAGAGCCGTTCTGGGTCTCGCTTTGATCGCGCTTACGTTGCTGGGGGCAGGGAGTTCCTCCGCCGAAGACTTCACCATCTCACGACGCTTGGAGGGTACAAGGGCGGGGCAGGATTCCGTGTCGCCGGCAGCGTAGGGAACTTCGCCCAGGGATTTCCCCTCGCGATCGAACTCGGCATCACACACATCCGCCTCGATCCCGGACGGGCACTCGATGTTCGCAAGATCTTCATCAATGACGCGACGAACGGTACCCCCGACAAATCCGGTTGGATATGGGGCTTTCACCTGGACTTCTTGTTCCCGGTGAGGTGGCTGGGACTTCAGAACGCGCAATTCTATCTGGGGGTCAGGCGTTCACTCTTCACAGGCGAGTTCATCTACGTCGGCGGCAACGAGGATTTCGAGATCATCAGCAACCAATGGGGAGTGGGAACGGGCCTGCGGTCAACCTTTCCGATGGGACGGATCATGGGCCTCACGTTGAGTGCGGGGCTTGACTACTACCCGAACGCCGTGCTCACGGGGCACGACACGTCGTACGGGCCGGATGGAGACAATGTGAACGACCGGGAAGGATTCACCTTCAGGGAGGCCGATAGCGCTGTCAACCAGCCGAAGATCCAGCCGATGTTCATGGTGGGGCTTTCGTTCAGGCTCTAGGCAGGGCAGGGTCTTCCGTTTCAGATGACGTACGTACCGTTCAACCCCGGATCCGTCTGTGAGCGGACGAGCGTCCTGTGCTCTACCTGAACAAAGGAGTAGGGCGGGACGCTCTCCGTGAGCCAGACATTCCCACCGATGATGCTGTGATGGCCCACCGTCGTCGCGCCCCCGAGGATCACCGCCTGTGCGTAGATCACGACGTGGTCCTCGATCGTCGGGTGGCGCTTCGATTTCGCCAGCTTCTTGTCCACGCTCAAGGCACCGAGCGTCACGCCCTGATAGACCTTCACATGGTTTCCGATCACTGTTGATTCTCCGATCACCAGGCCTGTGCCATGATCGATCGCGAACGACGAGCCGATCGTTGCGCCGGGATGGATGTCAATGCCGGTAAGCTGATGAGCGTATTCGGTGAGCAGGCGGGGGAATACCGGGATCCCGAGAGCATAGAGCTTGTGTGCGAAGCGGTGGATGGCGATCGCGGTGAATCCGGGATACGCAAGCACGACCTCATCGATGCTTTCCGCCGCGGGGTCGCCTTCGTGGATCGCCGCCGCATCGAGCCACAACCGATCGTGGATCGAGGGAAGCGCCGCAACGAAGCTCTGCGAGGCTTCGGCAGCGATGTCCGGTTTGTCGTTCAGAAAGGGCCGGACCAGCAGGGTGAGATCCCGTTGGAGCAGGGTGATCCTCGCCGAGATCTCACCCGGATCATTGAATTCTTCCCTGCAAAAGTGTGGAAAGAGGAGGGCAAGGAGGTCCTGGACGAAGCGGGCGGTGCTTTCCTTGACCTGAAGCCCCAGTGCGTGCGAATCGCGGCGTTCTTTGAGTCGCGATGCGAATGTATGCGTATCCATTGTCGTAGTGTCCTGTCTCCTGATAGAACAGCAAGCCTTCGGAGTGGGTTCCGGTGGAACTTCCGGCAAAAAAAGTGTATGTTTTTAAAAGATCTTATGCAATGCCCGCACATTCTCAGAATCTGACCCATGGCATCCCGAATCTGCATTCTTTGCGTTGAGGACGAGGCCGAGGTCCTTGACGCGGTCGTCAAGGACCTCGCATCGCTCGAAGACCGGTTCCCGCTCTATACTGCGCGTTCCGTGGCCGAGGCCCGCGACTGTGTTGCACGGATCGAACAGGCGAAGGACAAACTCGGGATCGCATTGTGCGACCATGTGATGCCGGGCGATACGGGGGTGGAATTCCTCGTTGAACTCTACCGCGACCCGTATACGGCAACCTGCCGGAAGGTCCTGCTCACGGGGCAGGCCGGGCTTGAGGCGATGGTTCGTGCGGTCAATTTCGCAAAGCTCGATTACTATATCGGCAAGCCCTGGAACCAGGACGAACTGGTCGCCGTGGTCAGGAACCTGCTCGGTGAATACATCCGGGAGTATGCCCCGGACCCGGATGCCTACCGGGCCTTCCTCGAAGGACAATGACCTATACACTCCTCGAAGGCGAGAACGCAGCGGACCATCCTGCGATCGCCGCGCTTCACAGCGCCATCAACGACGGTCTCCCCGTCGGAACGGTACGAACGTACACGCATGGAGACCTGCTGATCCGCGAGGGTGATCTCAATGATGCACTCTTCGTCATTCTCGAGGGTCGCGTCCTGCTGCTGAAAGGATACGCGACGGCAGACGAAGTGGCGATCGGCACGCTGGAGGCGGGCGACCTCGTCGGCGTCCTGTCCTTCTATGGACGGGGGCAGGTCTTCTCGACGGCACGTGCAAAGACCGATGTCGTGGCGATGAGGATCAAGCGCCGGGAGTTCGACGTCCTCCCCCGGGAGCAGCCGGGCCTGGCGGAGCAACTGCAATCGCTGGTGATCACGAATCTCGCCGACCGTTACCGCCGCATCCTCAATCTCCATATTGAGGTCGCAGCGCTGACGCGCGAGGTGGAGATCGAGCGCAATCAACTGCAGCACGCACTGGACGAGTTGCAGAGCACGAGGAACCGCCTCATCCATCAGGAAAAGATGGCGATCCTCGGTCAACTCGTGGCCGGCATCGCCCATGAACTCAACAATCCCGTTTCTGCGCTGCTGCGCGGTGCGGAAACGATCTCATCCTTGCTGCCGGACGCCCTCGGTGCGGAGAATGCGATGCCGTACCGGATGCTCGCCCTGGGGCAGGCACGTTCCACGCCTGACACCGCCGCACAACAGGAGAGGATGAATCTTCTGGAGGGGCAGTTCCCCTCGATTCGGCGCAGCCTGATACGAACCCTCGCGCAGATCCCACCCGCGCATTTTGATGAGCTCTCTCATGCGCTGCGCCTTGACCAGCCGGACGCGGAGCAGCGCATCGGGGAGCTGATCCCGTGGTTCGAGATCGGGATGTTCCTGCGGAACATCGAGATCGCGAGCACGCGGATAGGCAATCTTGTCTCCAGCCTCAAGGGATACAGCCGTCAATCGAAGGACGATGTCGAACGCGTGGATGTGCGGCGCGGGATCGAAGAGACGCTTCTCCTCCTCGGGAATCGCCTGAAGAATGTGACCGTGCATCTCAAGCTCGACGATGTGCCGCCTGTGCAGGTCCGGCCGGGCGAGATCAATCAGGTGTGGACGAATGTGATCCTGAATGCCTGTGATGCGATGCACGACCGTGGAGAACTCACCGTGCAAACACAGGCGGGGGAGGAAGGCACCGTGGTCATCTCCTTCGTGGATTCAGGACCGGGGATCCCCGAGGATGTCCTGCCGAAGATCTTCGAAGCCCACTTCACGACGAAAACAGCGAGTGGTTCATTCGGACTGGGGTTAGGGCTGGCGATCTCGAACGAGATCGTCCGGAAGCATGGGGGAACGATCGTGTATGCCAACATGCCGGCACCGGCAACGGGCGCCCGGTGCACGGTCACGCTCCCGGGGGCCGACGGCGAACGACGGTAGACTCCGTGGCCGGGTACGAAACTCCGGCACGGGCGGCGGTGTGGTCTCCTGCTCCATCAACCTCCAGATACCTGGGCTCCGGGGCGCCTGCGCTCGACACGAAGATGCTGCAATGGCATGAATCCTGCCACCGCCCCCTGCACGTCCCTCCCATAGCCGCATACCCAACACCCATCGATCTCCAATGTGCTCGTCTCACCGTGTACGAGCATGGTCCCTTTGCTCCCGCACTTCGGACAATCAGCGATACCGTTCCAGCTTCCCATAGGCCCCTTTTCCTGGTGCTCCGTCATGATAGCGATTCCTGCATGAATGGATAGCAAACGGGATACCAGAAAGGACCCGCGACAACCGCAAGGTTTTGCGGATATGCTCATCGGATCGTCACCGATGTATGCACACGTGGCGAATAGCGGCCAGCAACTTGGAATTCGAAGGGATGCATTGTATATTGCACGCAGTGGCATGTCTCCCCCCACAGAAGGATCTCTTCATGCCAGCGAGTACCGTGGACCTGGAAAGTGTTGACAACGCCGCCAGCCGGGCGACACCGTCGATCATGATCGTCGAGGACGAAGTGATCGTCGCAGAGGATGTGCGACGGCGCCTGGAGGAGATGGGATATATCGTCACCGGCGTGGTCTCGCGCGGCGATCAGGCGCTCTCGCAAGTGCGCCGCACCCATCCCGATCTCATCCTGATGGATATCGGTTTGAAGGGGGCAGTGGACGGGATCGAAGCAGCGAAGACGATCCTCCACGAAGAGGATATCCCCATCGTCTTCGCAAGTGCCTACTCCGACGATGCAACGCTCCGCCGTGCCAAGACGATAGACCCCTTTGGATTCGTTCTCAAGCCCTTCGACGAACGAGAACTTCGTACGGCGATCGAGATCGGGCTGTATAAACATCAGACCGAGCGCCGGCTGCGCGAGCGCGAGGCGATGTACCGTTCCCTGGTCGAGCTTTCCACGGATGGCATCGCGACGCTCGATATGAGCGGCAACATCCTGTTCTGCAATTCCCAGAAGGCCACCATGCACGGGTGCGCCGATCCGGGGGAACTGGTCGGCCGCCACGCCCTTGAACTCGTCGCACCGGACGAGAAAGAGCGCGCGGGACTGATGCTTGCGGGAGTCATGCGCGGCGAGCCGCTGACCGACGGGGTGCTCACGCTCCTGCGTCTGGATGGGTCGCCGGTGACCGTGGAGGTGTCCGCGATGCTCCTCCATGCCGCCCCGAACCGCGCGATGCGCGTGATGTGTGTCGAGCACGATGTGACGCACCGTATGCAAACCGAGGCGGATCTCCGCCTCGCGGTCCGGCAGCTGCAATTCGTGGTGGAGAACCTGAATGACGGGATCATGTTCGAGGATGCCTCGGGGCGGATCCGCTTGACGAACTCCGCTTTCTGCCACATGTTCAACGTCGATGGTGAAAGCACGAGCGCAGGGGCCTCGTGCGAATTCTTTGCCCAGGCAACCAGCGTCCTCATGGCCGATCCCCCCGGATACGTCCGCCGTATAGGGGATGTCCGGTCCGCAGCGCAAGCCGTGCATGGCGATATCCTCAGGATGAAGGACGGACGGACCGTGCAACGCGACTATACGTCCCTGCACGTGGAAGGGAGCATCCTGGGACACGTCTGGCAATACCATCTGCTGCCATGAACTCCCGGCCGCTGGCCGGTCCCGGGTCCGGCACGGTTGCACCTGAGCCCTTTGCATCGTATGTTAGAGGGATGCGTTGTACCCCGGAATCAGAGAGGTCATGGCACAAGCTCCCACACCACGTACACGGCCCGGAACGGACCCGCCGATCAGGACCCAGGGCAAGACGTGCGTCCTGATCGTTGAAGATGAACAGATCGTCGCACGGGATATTCAGCTCGGCCTCACAAAGGCCGGGTATGATGTTCCCACGCCGGCAGGTACATTTGAAGAAGGCCTGGCTCAGGCCGAACGCCTCCATCCCGATATCGTCCTGCTGGACATCGGCCTGTCGAGCGACAGGGATGGTATCGCGCTGGGGAGCGAGATCTTCCAGCGGCTGGACATCCCCGTCGTCTTCGCGACCGCGTTCTCCGACGCTGCGACCGTGCAACGGGCCAAAGACGCCGCTCCGTCGGGCTATATCCTGAAGCCCTACGACGTGCGCGAGGTGCGCACGGTGATCGAGATCGCGATCTACAAGCATCGCCTCGGCCAGTCGCTGCGCATGAGCGAGGAGCGTTACCGGCTCCTGTTCCAACGCTCACCCGTCGGCATCGTGCATTTCGGCACAGATCTGGCGATCACCGATGCCAACGAACGCATGGCCGCCATCGCGGGCAGCCCCCTGTCTTCGCTTCTCCAGATCCCCGTGACCCGTATCTTCGACCATGCGGTACACAGTGTCCTCCTGGGGACGCTCCGTGGGGAGGCCGGAAGATTCTCCGGAGTGATGCACCGTCCGGCGGACCGCTCCATGGTGTGGGTGTCGGTGCGCACCTCTCCTCTCCATGATGGGAGGGGAAGGACGATCGGTGGCGTTGCCATCGTCGAAGACGTCTCCGATCAGCACACGATGGAAGAATCCCTCGTTCGCCGTATCACCCTCGAGAACATCGTCACGGGATCCGCCGCGCGGCTGATCAATGCCCCCGATGCCCGCCTGCAGAACGAATTGCAGCATACCCTCGATGCCGTGGGTACCTTCCTTGGTGCCGACCGTTGCTTTGTCGATCTCTTCGACATCACGAATACCTCCGTTGAAGCAACGCATGAGTGGGCCGCACAGGAGATCACCGTCCGCGGACAGAACCATAAAGGGACGAGCCTGGCCCGTTGGCCATGGGCTCTCACCAAATTGCACCAGGGAGAGCGCGTCTGTCTCCATAGCGTTGTGGATCTCCCGCCGGATGCGGACGAGGATGCCCGGTTCTGGCACGACGAAGGCGTGCGTTCTCTCTTGTTGTTCCCCTTGTCGGCCGCAACACGGCTCTTCGGTGTCTTCGGCGTTGTGGTGGAACAGGAAGAGCGGATCTGGGCCGGCGAGGATCTCCGCCTCCTGCAACTGCTCGGCGAAGTGCTGGCGGGCGTCCTCGCACGGCAGATCTCGGTGGGTGCATTGTACAAAAGTGAAGAGCGCTACCGCCGGATCACCTCCGAGATCACCGACTATATGTACACCGTGCGCCTCGAGCGCGGACACTGGCGCGAGACGATCCATGGTGGGGGGTGCCTGAACGTGACCGGGTATGCACCGGAGGAATACGAACGCGATCCGCACCTCTGGCTGCGGATGGTCGACGAACGCGACCGCCCCCAGATCCTCGATCAGGTCCGGCGTGTGCTGGCAGGGGAACCGGCCCCACCCCTCGAACACCGGATCGTCCGCAAGGACGGCGTCGTCCGGTGGGTGAAGAATACCCCGGTCCTCCATTTCTCGGCCGACGGCATGTTGCTGTCGTACGATGGCCTCATGCAGGACATCACGGAACGCCGTGAGGTGGAAGACGCTTTGCGCCTGTCCGAAGAACGCTTCCGCATGCTCGTGGAGAACCTGAACGATGTGGTCTTTGGCCTTGATCGGCGGGGATACTTCACGTACATCAGCCCCCGTATCATCGCCATGGCGGGATTCACGCCGGACGAGATCGTGGGCGAGCATTTCATTCGCTTTGTGCATCCCCATGACCGTCAGGGACTCCTCGAGGATTGGGAGCGGACCCTCACCGGACAGATCGGCGAGTATGAATTCAGGATCCTGACGAAGGATGGCGAGGAACGGTTCGTACGGACATCCAGCCGCGTACGGACCGACAGGGATGAAACGGTCGTTGTGGCCGGGATCATGCGCGACTGCACGGAGCAACTGCTGTCGCGTGCACGGATACGGGCATGGGAATCGCGGTTCTATGAGACCATGGACCGGCTCCGCATTCCGGTGGTGGAACTGGACGCTCAGGGGGCGCTGCAGTACTGGAACGAAGCCGGCGCGTCGCTCTGCGGCCGCCCTCACGGGTCCCTCATGCGGCATCGCTGGATCGACATCTGCGTCGCACCCGATGATCGCGCACGCGTGAACGGGTTGATGCGCGACATCCTCATCGGCGAATCGGTCCCCGCGCCGGTGGCGTTCGCTCTGCTCGATCCACAGGGAGGCCCGCTCTTCCCGGTCCGGTGGACCGTCAGGCCGCTCAGCGGGGAAGGAGATGTTCCGGTCGGCATTGCGTTCATGGGTGAGGCCCCGGTGCCCGTGGAAGGGCGGACACGATGATCTCTGCACAACCTGTCCTCGCCGTTGGCATCATGGAAGGCCGGAAGGAGATCGCCGGTGCCTTCAGCGGACCGTATGTTGATGCCGCCGGAGTGCACCGGGACGGGACATTCGTCTGCCGGCACAACGGCGCGGCCTGGGAATTCTCATGCGGTGGTTCTGTGACCGTATTCCGTGATGCCGATCTCCGTTTCAGCCCGGCATCGCCGGCTTCCGTCGTTCGCCTGGAAGACGTTACCATCGGGATCAACTTTCACTGGGAGAGGAAGGAACCGCAGATCTTCCACGGGGGATTACGCCTGCATCATATTCCGGAATACGGCATCACGGCGATCAATGAAGTTCCCCTCGAAGAGTATCTGAAGAGTGTCATCTCGTCCGAAATGAGTGCGACAGCACCGGCGGAACTCCTGCAGGCGCATGCGATCACGTCGCGAAGCTGGCTGGTCGCGATGCTTGAACGCCGTTCGCAGGAAGTGGTGCCACCGCCGGGGATCCGTACCGGATCCGGAGGGACGGAAGTCGTGCGCTGGTACACCCGTGAGGACCACACACATTTTGATGTATGCGCCGACGACCATTGCCAGCGCTACCATGGGGTCACGAAGATCATCTCTGCCGCAGCGGCAGAGGCCGTGGAAGCGACGCGGGGCATGTTCCTGGTGTACGGGAATGAGGTCTGTGACGCGCGATTCTACAAGGCGTGCGGTGGACGCACGGAGAACTTCGCCTCGGCATGGGAGGACCAGGAGATCCCGTACCTCGAGAGCGTGATGGATGCTGATACCATTCGTGCGCCCATCACGACCGAGGAGGCGATGCACCAGTGGCTCGTTGATCCGCCGGATGCCTACTGCAATACCGCTGATCCCGAGATCCTCCGCCAGGTCTTGCCTTCATTCGATCAGGAGACGACCGATTTCTTCCGGTGGACGGTCACCTATCCGGCGGCAGAATTGGATGCGCTCATCGAAGCGCGGTCCGGGCTTCACTTCGGCCGTATCCGTTCGCTCGAGCCTGTGCGCCGCGGCCCGTCCGGCCGCCTGACGGCACTCAGGATCGTCGGCGCAGCACAGACCGTGATCGTTGGCAAAGAACTGGAGATACGCCGCTGGCTGTCTCCGAGCCACCTGTACAGCTCCGCGTTCACCATTGCCACAACGCCGGGACCTGATGGCTTTCCTTCTGAATTCCGCCTCACGGGAGCTGGGTGGGGGCATGGCGTCGGGCTCTGCCAGATCGGCGCCGCCGTCATGGCCACCCGTGGCGTTCCGCCGGAGAAGATCGTTCTCCATTACTTTCCGCACGCCTCCCTCCAGCGCCTGTATTGAAGCCTGCATGACCAACTACGTCAATGCTGCTCCGATCCATCGGGCTTTGCCCCTGGCTTCTTCCTGTCAACAGCTCGATAGGCCCCTTGCATGAACCAGACCGTGCGCGTTGATACCGTATCTGCACGGGTTCGCGAAATGGGCGCTATGCTTCCAGGAGAGCTGTTCGCTCCGGTGCTCCTCAGGGGACAAGATTCGCTCGATCTGATCCATCGGATCTCCACGAACGATCTCACGCGTTGCCAACCCGGGGTCCCTGTCGCCACAGTGTTCACGACTGAAAAGGGGAGGATCATCGATCGGGTTGAAGCAATCCGGCTCCGCGAGGAAGTGTGGTTGCTGTGCCACAAGCCGGCAGCAGAGAAGGTAAAAGAATGGATCAGCAGATACATTATCACGGAAGAGGTTGAGCTCCCGGATGTAACTCATTCTTTTCATGTGTGTTCCATTGTTTTTCATCAAGCATCTTCAAGCCTCCTGCCTGCAGGCGGAGGTTCGGAGACCGGGATCGTCGGAACGTGGAACTCGACGTTCGGCCCGTTTTCCATACGCCGGTATCTTGTGACATCGGGATCGCTGCCCGCGCTCGAGGCATCAGTCCGGGAAGCCGGGATCGCTGTCCTGACCGTACCCGAATACCACGCACTCAGGGTCCTTGCGGGCGTCCCCTCGTATCCGGAGGAACTGAATGAAGGCCACAACCCTTTGGAGGCCGGCTTGCGCGCAGATGTATCGTTCACAAAGGGGTGCTACATCGGTCAGGAAGTGATCGCGCGGCTGGATTCGTATGAGAAGGTTCAACGAGCACTGACCGTTCTGACGGTACGATCTGGAGACGACGAGATCCCGGAGGGCGCCGGGATCATGATCGGAGAGGACACGGTGGGCGTTGTCACCTCGCGAGGCGGCACGCTCGGCCCCGGGGGTGACATCAACGTGATGGGATATGTCGAGAAGGGCGTCAAAGATCGTGAGGGGCTCCTGTCGGTGCAGACTGCAGCCGGTCCGAAACCTGCACGCATACATGGCTCAACCGGAACCGCTGAGGATGCAGGGAGCACGCCGGGATGAGCGTCCAGGTACACCGTAGTATGATCGACCAATGGCGCGACGCCACGCAGCGTCGAACTCCGAGGCTGGCTGTGCGGACGCGCCGCCAGGCGCTGAACTTCATCCATCGCGTGGGGTTCTGCTACCTGTACCGCGCAGAGAAGCCAGAAATACCCTCCTTGTGGCATGCCGTTCATGGCGTGAGGCCGGGCCTTGAAGGAGTCACAGAGGCTGAGCCCGGCATGGCGTCGTTGCTCTGGGAGCTGAAGGCGACCCTGCCGGCAGAACGTAAAGCATATGTCGGAAAACTGATCCTGCAGAAGCCAACCGTGTTGTCACCGGAATTCGTGCCATATTTTCTTGCGACGAGCGGAAGAGCGGGGGAACGGGATGATTTCGTGCGGGCGAACCTCCGGGGGACCCTCTCGGCGGCTGCCCGGCGGGTGATGGAACTCTTCCGGCGACGTTCATACCTTACGACGGCGAGGATCCGCGAACTCCTGGCGAAGGGCGGACATCCGGCACGATTCTCTGTGGATCAGGCGCTGACCGAACTCCAGGCCCATATGTACATCGCAAAGAGTGCCGATGCGCACACGCCGCATGCTTCAGGGTGGGCGCCGGTCCATATCCTCTTTCCGCGGGAAGTGCGTCGGTCGCGGACCATCACGCCGGAGCATGCACGATCGGTGATCCTCGAGCGCCATTTCCGGACTCAGTATGTGTCAACCCTCTCGGAGATCCGGCATACGTTCCGTTGGACCCGGCAGGAGATCTACCAGGCCCTGGGAGACCTTACCCGGCGCTGCATCGTGGGAAGTGAACAGTCCGTGGAAGGGATCTCCGGACACTCGTACATCTATCTAGGGGAAAGGACAGCAGCAGAATGAAAAGCCTCAACCAAAGCCACCCAAGTCGTATAAGGATATAGAGTTCCTGAGCAGCCCTGAAGCAAGAACTCTGCGTATCCTTTCTGAATTCCTCGGGCCTCAACGGCGTTTCCGTCTGGAGAAGGTCCGGGATACGATCGTGTTCTTTGGGTCCGCCCGGATCCTGTCGAAGAAGGATGCGCTCAAGGAATACCGGGCTCTTCAGAAAGGCACGGACGCACGGGGCCGGGGGGGGAGCGGCTTGAGTAAGGAGATGCAGGATGCTGCCGTGCGGGTGGATATGTCGAAGTACTACGAGGACACGGTACAGCTGGCGAAGCAGATGACGGAATGGTCGCGTTCGCTGCAGGAGCCCGGCCGTTTCATGATATGCTCCGGCGGCGGGCCGGGGATCATGGAAGCAGCGAACAAAGGGGCACACATGGGCGGCGGCAGGTCGGTCGGCTTGAACATCAGCCTTCCGTTTGAGCAGTTCGCGAATCCGTATGTGACCCCTGACCTGAGCCTGGAGTTCCATTATTTCTTCATGCGAAAATTCTGGTTCGCGTATCTGGCCAAGGCACTTGTCGTCATGCCGGGTGGTTTTGGGACGCTCGACGAGCTGATGGAGATGCTGACGCTCATTCAGACCCAGAAGATCACGAAGAAGATCGCAGTGATCATCTACGGAAGCGAGTACTGGAAGAACGTCCTCGACTTTGATTATTTGATCTCGCGTGGTGTCGTGAGCAAGAAGGACCTCTCGCTGTTCAAGGCATATGATGACGTGGACTCAGCGGCAGCCTACCTGAAAGAATTCCTTACGAGGCATTATGTGAAGGGGAGCAAGTAGCTGAGATCGTTGCCCCTTGGGGCGGTCCGGATGAAGTGCAATCGGGCAGACGCGGGAGGGGATCACCCCTCTTGACTTTGGGGGAGGGATTCAGTACGATATATGCATGGGGATGATCTGGTTTCGACGAGGATGAGGATGGTCCAGATCGCGTGCCGTGCTCTCCGTGGTGCACGTTAAAAAACGCGGAAACAACTAAGTGCAGACTACAACTACGCACTGGCCGCTTAACTAAACATTAGGTGACCCGTTGCCCGGGGTTCTTCCTGCCGGATCCCGACGCAGCGCCGACTTCAGACAGGATAGCGCATTGAGCCCCCTGGTGGCGATGCGCGAACCGTGCCACAAGCGCGGCTAGCCGGGGTGGTCCCGTGAATCGCCTGTCTGTCGGAGATCGCGGGATGAAGCTCAAAAGACTGACTACGCATGTAGTGCTCGGGATGGTCTTCTCCCCGGACGCGGGTTCGACTCCCGCCATCTCCACAAGACGCTCTCACGGTTACCGTGGGAGCGTTTTTGTATACGCACATCACTCCCATGATCCAGAGGCACGGGCCAATGGAACTCGCTTTCACAAAACTCAGCGGTGCAGGGAACGACTTCGTTGCTCTTGATGATCGTGACGGACGGCTTGGCACCATCGACAGGGGCGCCCTTGCGCGCACACTCTGCGACCGGCACCGTGGTATCGGTGCCGACGGGATCCTGATCATCGCGCCAAGCAACATCGCCGATGTGAAGATGCTGTATTATAACGCAGACGGCACAGACGGGGGCATGTGCGGGAACGGAGGACGGTGCGCAGCGGTCCACGCCCGCCACCTCGGCGTTCCCGGCACGGAACTGACGGTCGAAGCGTTGGATTTCGTCTATCGTGCGGAATTCACGGTTCACGGCGTTCGACTGCATATGAAGGATCCCGTGGGGATCGTTCGCGGGATACGGGTGACCGCCGGCGGTACGACGTACACCGTTCATGGGATCAACACCGGTTCGCCGCACATCGTGACGTTCGTCAAGGACCTCACAGCGCCTGACGTTGAAGGTACCGGCCGTGCGCTGCGGGAGCACGAGCGGTTCTCTCCCGCGGGGACGAACGTCAATTTCGTAGAGACGTTGGATACCTCGGCGCTTGCCATGCGGACGTACGAACGGGGCGTGGAGGCGGAAACGCTCGCGTGCGGCACAGGCTCGGTCGCGTCGGCAGTGATCGCGCATCTGGAATATGGACTGCGTCCACCGATCCGCGTGCAGACACACAGCGGTGAATCGCTTCGTGTCGACTTCACGGTCGTCGGAGCGCGCATCACCGATGTGATACTGGAGGGACCAGCAGTTATCGTGTTCTCCGGAAAGACGTTCTACGATCCGGTGAAACATTGTTTGAGGGGTGAAACAGATCTGGACCACAGATGACGACGGAATACACGTTCATCATGAATCCCATGGCCGGGAAAGGTTCCGGCCTCCGTGCAGATGAAGCGCTCGAGGGGTTCCTGAGGCATTCCGGCTTGAGCTACAGGGTCATGTATACCGAAGGTCCGGGCCACGCGACACACCTCGCGCGCAGGTCACGGAGCCGTGTTGTCGTTGCTGTCGGCGGTGACGGCACGATCAACGAGGTTGTGAATGGCCTTGCGGGATCCGAACGCATCATGGGGATCATTCCGACGGGATCGGGGAACGATCTGATCAAGTCGCTGGGGATCCCGCATTCCGTGGAGGAAGCCCTGGCGGTGCTCAAGGCCGGGCACGTGCGAACGATGGACGTTGGCAAGGTACAGACCGGGGTCCTGGAGAACGGGAGCATGCAGTATGCTCCGTGGCGGCTGTTCGGTAATGGTGTCGGGATCGGATTCGACGCTGCGGTCGCGCGGAAGGTCTCGGAGATCACATATCTCCGCGGAACGTTGTTGTATCTGGCCGCGGTGTTTCAGATCGTGGGTCGGTACCGGGCGCCGGAGTTCGCCGTCCGGGTCGATGAGCGGTCGTGGTCGGGACGCGAACTCTTGATGGCCGTCGGCAACGGCCGGTGTGCCGGAGGTGGGTTCTATTTGAACCCCGAGGCTGAGGTTGCTGACGGGCTTCTGGACATCACGGTGGTCGCGGATGTATCTGTGGTCCGGGTCCTGAGCCTGATCCCGGGAGTGATGGGTGGAAAGCCGGTGAAGCGGGACTTCGTAACATATTTGCGGGGCAAGGAGTTGGAAGCCACATCCTCAGACAAATTCAACGTGCATGCAGACGGAGAGATCGTCGGGCGAGAGGTACATGGCGTCCGGGTCGGGATCGAGGCGGGTGTGCTGAAAGTGATCGGTGGCAAGCGGAAGCCGTGATATTGCACCTGCCTGGACGGTCACTCTTTCATATAATGTGTATTATGTTAAGTGGGCTGCTTCATCTTTGAGGCGATGGATCCGTAGTATGCGTGCGCCAGCTCCTCCGCCGGTACGTCAAGTATCCCCTCTATCACCAGCCCATCTCCACCCGTGGTCCCGATCTTCGTACACGTGATGTCGTGCTTCTTCGCACACGCGCACACCGCAGATGTTTCCTCGGGCCTGCAGCTCAACACCACCCGCGATTGGTCCTCTCCAAAGAGCAGCTGATCCACGCGAAGGCCTGCTGCTTCGAGTCGCACCGTAACCCCGACCTTGCTGCTTTCGTCGATGATACAGCCCTCTGCAAGCGCCACCGCAAGCCCACCATCGGCACAATCATGCGCCGACTCGATCAAGCCACCATCCGCAAGCTCGGCAAGGACCTTGTACAGCCGGGCCTCCTCATGAAGATCCAGGGCCGGAGCATCTCCAGCCACTCTGCCATGGATCGCGGCGAGGTACGTTGAACCACCAAGATGCCCGCGCGTGACACCAAGAAGAAGCACGTCACGCCCTGGATGCAGGAATGCGGCGCGTGTCGAACGCCGGATGTCATCGAGAACCCCGAGCATCCCAATAACGGGCGTCGGATAGACGCTCGCCGTGGGGCTCTCGTTATAAAAGCTGACATTCCCGCCCGTCACCGGCGTGTCAAACACCCGGCACGCCTCGCCAATCCCTGCAATGGCCTCCTTGAACTGCCAGTAGACACCCGGTTTGTATGGATTGCCGAAATTCAAGCAGTTCGTGACCGCGACCGGCGTTGCCCCTGTGCACGCCACGTTCCTTGCCGATTCGGCTACGGCGATCTGCGCTCCCCGGCGCGGATTCAAATACACATACCGGCCATTGCAATCTGTCTTTACCGCGAGGCCCTTATGTCCTTCTTTGACATAGACTACAGCCGCATCACCTCCGGTCATTACGACGTTGTTCGTCCGCACCATGCTGTCGTATTGCTCGTACACCCAGCGCTTCGAGGCTATGTCCGGTGCCGCCATCAAGGCCAACAGGACCGCGGCCGGATCCACGGGCTCCGGCACGGACGCAAGATCCAGGGCGTTCACGCTGTCGAGGTAGTCGGGCCTGATCGCCTCACGGATATAGACGGGAGCACCGCCACCGAGGACCAGGGTCTCCGGAGGAAGGTCCGCCACGAGCTTTCCCCGGTACGAGATGTACAACCGGTCCTCATCGATGACCTCCCCGATGATCTCGGCGTGCAGATCCCACTTTTCGAAGATCGCACGGACCTTCGCCTCGTGTCCCCGTTCGACACAGACCAGCATCCGCTCCTGCGATTCCGAAAGCATCAATTCGTACGCGCTCATCCCCGTCTCGCGGGCCGGAACCTTGTCCAGGTCGATCCGCATCCCGCACTTCCCTTTCGCGCTCATCTCGGATGTCGAGCACGTGATCCCCGCGGCCCCCATGTCCTGAATGCCGACGACGAATCCGGACCGGATCGCCTCGAGTGTCGCCTCGAGGAGCAGCTTCTCGGTGAACGGATCACCCACCTGCACGGAGGGCCGCTTCTTCTCCGATGCTTCCGAGATCTCTTCCGAGGCGAACGTCGCCCCGTGAATGCCATCGCGGCCGGTCGAGGATCCCACGATCATCATGGGATTCCCGGCACCCTTGGCCACGGCACTTGCCCAGGCACCATGCTTGACGACGCCGACCGACATCGCATTCACCAGAGGGTTGTCATGATAGCAGGGGTCGAAATACACTTCCCCCGCGACCGTGGGAACGCCGAAGCTATTGCCGTAGTCACCAATCCCACGCACAACACCATCCACCAGATGGCGCGTCCGCGCGCTCTCGAGCGAGCCGAACCGCAGCGAGTTGAGGGCTGCGATCGGCCTCGCACCCATGGTGAAGATGTCGCGCATGATCCCGCCTACACCTGTCGCCGCTCCCTGGTATGGCTCGACCGCCGACGGATGGTTGTGGCTTTCGATCTTGAACGCGACCGCGAGTCCGTCCCCGATATCCACGAGACCGGCATTCTCTTCTCCGGCACCGACAAGCAGACGGCCGCCACTGCGCGGCAGCGTCTTGATCTGCGCGATCGAGTTCTTGTAACTGCAGTGCTCACTCCACATCACACTGTAGATCCCGAGTTCGGTGTACGTCGGAACCCGCCCGAGAATGCTGAGGATCTTCCCGTACTCCTCCTCCGTCAGGCCGTGCTGCTGGGCCGAGGCAAGGGTGGATTCCGGTTCACCGGGGAAATTGACGGGAGTGCTCATGTTCATTTCCAGGAATAGCTGAGTGTGAGGGCGAAGATCGTGCTCGACATCGCATAGGTACCATTGAAATACTTGTCTGTGCCATACAGGACGTGCGAATCGGTGATGGTCCGGTCCGCATACCGCTCCACCTGCAGTCCGAGATCAAGAACGAGTCCGTCCTCGACGGCGTACCCGACCCCGACGCTATAACGAAAACCGCTCGCGTCAGGCAACGAAGGCCGCAATTCAGCATCGGGCACCGGCGAAGGCTCGACGCCAAGGCCACCCCGCAACGTGACGTCCGCGATGGTGAATTCCACGCCTGCGCGGTACGCAAGCACATCCTTCCAGCCAGACTGATCGATCAGCCTGGTGGAGACCGGTGACCCGAGCCGGATGGTCACACCCTTGACCCCGGACCACCGCGTATACTCCACATCTCCTGTGACCAGGAATGCATCCAGGGGGCGGAGCATGAATCCGGCACGGACCCTCTCAGGCAGCGTCAGGGTCGTTGCGAAGCTTGTGCCGCCACCGGAGTTCGAAGACGGCTCCCCTATGTCGCCGGTATACGTCACCGTGCCGTTGATGATCTCCGCGGTCGTCTTGCTCCTGAGCGCCAGACCGAGCGAAAAAGCATCGCCTGGAGAATACATCAGGCCGATGTCGAAACCATAGGCCACATCAGCGCTTCCGGTCATTGACATCGTGGGAAATATACCGGTCTGCGCATCCGGCACATCACCATACCGACGCGAATGGTCCATCCGGACAAAGGTCGCCTGAATGCCTAACGCCGCAGCCAGGTTTTTTCCGATCTTGAACGCGACGCCGGGTGACACCTGCACTCCCCGTATCTCAGAGGAGATGACGATGGGGCTCCCCACCCAACTCTCTCCCCAGTTTGTCTTGATCTGATACGGGATGCTCGCTGAGATGCCGATCCCGAGTCCATTCGCGAACGTGTGCGAGAGGGATACGCTCGGAGGGAACATCGATTGGGGATTCATCTTGCTCGTTGCCGTGGACGGGAGCACGCCGCTGAACTGATACTCTGGCATCGTCACGGTTGCCCCCAGTGCGAGATTCGTCCCACGCATGAAGGACAACGAGGCGGTGTTGGAAAAGACACCCGCTTGATCACCGATGAGCGCGGTCGCTGCCCCACCGAGCCCGAGCGCACGAGCCGTGGGTGCCCCGGACTGGAATCCACCAGCGTTCGCTGAATGCTCCATTCCACCCAAGGCGATCAATACTAAGAGTATAGAATAGGAAAGCTTAGAGATCTTCATTCGAGTATGACCAGTACTTCACCTTTCTCAACAGGGCTCCCAACTCTTGCTGGCACTGAGGCGATCCTGCCCGCACGAGGGGCCCGTATCTCATTCTCCATCTTCATGGCTTCAAGCACGATAAGGCCCTGGCCTGCTGCCACCTCCTGGCCGGCCGTCACCTCGATCCGCATCACAAGCGCCGGCATGGGGGCGGATATCCGCGTTCCATGCTCCGGCCTGGGCGCGGATGCGCCGGCAAGCTTCAAGAGGCGTGACCGCTCCGATTCCATCTGCACCGCCACTTCGGGACCGCGGCCACGCATCCGCAATGCATCGGCGGTCCTTTTCACGTGGAGGGTGTACGAACGGCCTCCCAGGATCACCGACCAGCTTTCCCCATCCACAGGTACAATATCCGCAGTTCGGCCCGTATCTGCAAGGCAGATGCCCTTTTCAGGATCAGCATCGACCGGGATCCTCGCACCGCCAACCTCCACGTCATAGCGGATGGCGTTCATGCGGCACCTCCCCGCAGCGCCCGTATCCGCCCGGCCTTCCATCCTTCCCTGCCTGCGGGCGAGGCGGGAGAAACCACAACTCCGCTGCCAGAGATCTCGCCGCTCCCTGATGCCAGGTCTCCATTCCGCTCCAACCATACCGCAAGGAGTGCCATGGCTTCGGCTTCGCCTTGTTCCGGCCCGGGCTGCTCCTCCGGACGGTACCAGCGCTGGAAGAATCCCGTATCGTACGTCCCAGTCTCAAATGACGGATGAGCGAGGACGAAATTGCATGCCGGGATATTCGTTGTGACACCCTCGACCTCATACTCCGCCAGCGCCCGACGCATGCGCTCGATCGCAGCCCGTCGGTCCTTTGCCCACACGATCAACTTGGCGATCATCGGGTCGTAGTAGACAGAAACCTCACCGCCTTCGTTCACGCCGCGGTCCTCGCGGACGCCCGGACCCGCCGGAGCCCGGAGGCGGGTGATCCTGCCTGTGGAAGGCAGGAAGCCGTTGGCGGGGTCTTCTGCACAAATGCGGCATTCGATGGCATGTCCCGAAAACCGTACATCGTCCTGCGTGATCCCGAGCGGTTCGCCGGAGGCGATCCGGATCTGCTCGCGGACCAGATCCGATCCTGTACGGAGTTCCGTGATCGGATGTTCCACCTGCAGGCGTGTATTCATCTCGAGGAAATAGAACCTGCGGTCCCGATCCACGAGGAACTCGATCGTTCCTGCGCTCACATACCCGCATGCCTGTGCGGCACGGACCGCGGTCTGCCCCATGGTGTGGCGCAGCGCTTCATCGAGGACAACGGACGGGCTCTCTTCCACCACCTTCTGGTGGCGGCGCTGGATGGAGCATTCGCGCTCGCCGAGGTGGATCACGGCACCATGCGCATCGGCGAGTATCTGGAATTCGATATGACGTGGCTGTTCAAGGTAGCGTTCGATGTAGACCCGCGCATCCCCGAAGGCCGACCGGGCTTCCGACTGTGCCTGCTCCAGCGACCCGGCGAGTTCGGCTCCGGTCTGCACCACGCGCATCCCCTTGCCTCCACCGCCGGCGGCGGCTTTGATCAGGACGGGAAACCCCGCCGTCCGGCAGAACGCTTCGGCCTCCTCACGTGACCCCACGGGCCCGTCGGTCCCGGGAACCGTGGGCACACCTGCTTTGGTCATGAGCGCGCGCGCCGCCGTCTTGTCCCCCATCGCGCGGATGGCGCTTGCCGGCGGCCCGATCCAGATGAGTCCGGCATCTTGCACAGCCGCCGCGAACGCAGCGTTCTCGGAGAGAAAACCATAGCCCGGATGCACGGCATCGGTGCCGGACTCGCGGGCCACGGCAAGAAGCACATCCATCCGGAGATAGCTCTCGCGTGCAGGAGGCGGACCCAGCCGGTACGCGGCGTCGGCCATCAGCACGTGCGGACTCATCCGGTCGGCATCGGAATACACCGCGACCGTCCGGATCCCCATCTCGCGACAGGTACGGATGATCCGCACCGCGA
This sequence comes from Ignavibacteriota bacterium, assembly GCA_016707525.1. NCBI lineage: Bacteria > Pseudomonadati > Ignavibacteriota > Ignavibacteriota bacterium. Next base: position 616,214 of record JADJHP010000001.1, on the reverse strand, counting down.
TCTCTCCGCGGTTCGCGATCAACACCGTTCGTATGGGGCGCTTCGTTGTCATGTCATTGGTCCGCGAGTTCCACCACCGTGGCACCGGTGCCGCCTTCGTTCCACTCACCGAGGCGGTACGAGCGCACCCGCGGGTGGTTCGCCAGGAATTCCGTCACGCGCCGGCGAAGGGCGCCGGTCCCCTTGCCGTGGATCACATCCACGCGGTGCAGCCCGGCAAGGATCGCCGCGTCGATGAACTTGTCGACCAGAGGAAGGGCTTCATCGCCGGTCATCCCGCGCAGGTCCAATTCCCGTTCGACCTCCTCCGGTTTCTCAAGGTAGGACGACGATGGCGTTGGGCGTGTGGCTTTTCGTTTCCGGGTGGCCTCGAGGTCATGAACGGGGACGCGCATCCGCACGATCCCGAACACCACCGTTGCGGTGCGGCCATCCGCGGAGATGGCTTCGATCTCTCCCGCTTCCGTCTTCCCGCTCAGGATCACCGTCATGCCGGCCTTCAACGGGCCTTCGGGCGAGGGATCCGCAACGGGTTCCGGATCGGGAAGGTGTGCTATCTCCTCGATCGCGGCCCGCACGGCAGAGACCTGTGATCGTGCTTCGCGCACCACCTCGCGCGATGCATGCTGTTCGCGGATCGCCTTCACCGCCTGTTCGATCGTCGCATTCGCACGCTCCACGATGGCACGCGCGTCTTCGGCGGCCTTGCGTTTCAGTTCGCGCGATTCCTTCGTGAGTGCGGCGAGTTTTGTCGTGTGCTCGGTGACGAGTGCTTCAGCACGCGCACGTTCACTCTTGAGGCGTTCCGAGGTCTCACGGTGTTCCTGGGCCGAGGCCTCCAGTTCCTGGAGCAGCGTATCGAGGCGCATATGATCGCCCCCGAGCAGGATACGGGACCGCTCCATGAGATCCGTCGGGAAGCCGAGCCGGTCGGCCATCTCCAGGGCATAACTGCTTCCGGGCACGCCCGGCCGGAAGCGGTATGTTGGCGCGAGCGTCTTCTGGTCGAATTCCATCGCGCCGTTCTCGATCCCCGGCGTTTCATGTGCGAACATCTTCAGTGCGCCGTGGTGCGTTGTCGCGATCGTGAGGGCTCTGATGTGCGTCAGACGCTCGAGCACTGCCGCGGCGAGTGCGCCGCCTTCCGCGGGATCCGTGCCTGTGCCGATCTCATCGATCAGCACGAGGCTGCGGGAAGTTGCGCCGCGTACGATGGTCTTGAGATTCGTGAGATGCGAGCTGAACGTGCTGAGATCGCTCTCGATCGATTGCTCGTCTCCGATATCCACGAACATATTCGCAAAGACCGGCATCACGGCATCTTCCCGTGCCGGGATATGCATCCCGCTTTGCGTCATGAGCGCGAAGACGCCGAGGCATTTGAGCGCAACGCTCTTGCCGCCCGCATTGGGACCGCTGATGAGGAGCGTCGTGTACGACCCTCCCAGGTCGAGGTCCAGCGGGATGGTCCCCTGCCGGCCATGATTCGCGATCAGCAGCGGGTGGCGCGCGTCACGGAGGTGCACGACACCGGCATCATCTACGCGTGGCTCAACGCCAAGGACCTCGATGGAATACTTCGCTTTCGCCTGCAAGACGTCCACGGTGGCCAGGACCTCGACCATGCGGAGGAGAGCCGGCTTCTGCGCGCCGACGGCCACGGTGAGTTCGCGCAGGATGCGCTCGATCTCGCGCTGCTCCTGGAATTGAAGGCTCCTGATCTCGTTGTTCAGCTCCAGCGTTTCCGTCGGCTCGATGAACACCGTTGCGCCGCTGGAAGAGGCGCTATGGATGAATCCCGGAACGCGTTTCTTGTGCTCCACCTTCACGGGGATCACCATCCGCCCTTCACGGGTGGTGATGATCTCATCCTGGCTGAAGCCGAGATCAGAGACGCCGCGCAGGACCGACTCCAGCCGTTTGCGGAGGTCGTCGTACCGGTCCGCGATCGCGCGCCGGATGGATTGCAGCTCGCGTGAGGCCGTGGCGCGTACGGCTCCGGTCTCATCGATGGCCTGGTCGATGTTGAATTCGAGAACCTTGTCGAACGGCAAGGCCTCCACGAGTTCCCAAACGGCCGGATGGGCGTCGCGCCGCTTGTGCACCGAGGAGCGGAGGATACGCGAGGCGCGGAGGGTGCTGCCCACCTGTGACAGCTCGCGGGGGGTGAGAATGCTCCCCTCGACGCCGGCTTTCTGCACAGCCGGACGGATATGCTGCATCCCTTCGAGGGGGAGCGAATCTTCAACCTCCAGGAGACGCTTGAGTGCAGTGACGCGCCCCAGTTCGGCCCTGACCGCATCAGCATCTCCGAGAGGAGGCGTGTTCTCGATCAAGTCCCTGGCTGCATCGGACACGGCATAGCGCGCGACACGCTGCCGCACCCTGACGAATTCCAGTTTCTCAATGGCGATGTCGAAGGGACCCATCCGCTCAGGCTCCAGCGAGGAGCTCCTTCACGATGTCCTGGATCAGTTTGCCGTCGGCCTTCCCTTTCAACTGCTTCATCGTCAGGGGCATCACCTTGCCGAAGTCGGCGGCGGACTTCGCTCCGGTCTGCGCGATCACGTCGCGGACGATGGCTTCGATCTCCGGACGGCCGAGCTGTTTCGGGAGATACTCCTGGATGATCGCGAGTTCTTCCGTTTCCTCCGCGACAAGGTCCTGCCTCCCGCCCTGGGCGAACATCTCGATCGATTCTTTCCGGCGCTTGGCAGCGCTCATGACCACGCCGAGCTCATCCTCAGGGGACATCTGCGTGGGACCACCACGCATCGAGATCTCTTTTTCCAGCATGGCCGCCTTGATCGAGCGTAGCGTTTCGAGGCGGCGGGTTTGACCGCTTTTCATGGCGGTTTTCATATCTTCAGCGATCTTTTCTCTCAGGGACATAGTTTCCTCGTCGTGCGGTCGTCATGGGAATATTAAATATATCCACACCGGCTCCGAATGTCAATAACCTTGCAACTCACCCCCTGTGAGAGTATATTGAGTCATTCACGTGACCATCCACAACGTTCATTGACGCCCATGCCTGTACTGCCGCTTCGCTCCGGGACGCGCACAGCTGTCCGGCACCTGATGATGCTGGCCTCGCTCACCCTCTGTTCGCTCCACGTGCCGGTCGCCACCGCGCAATCACCTGCACTGCTTCCCGGCGAGACCCACCTGGCCAACATCCGTCAGCTCACCTTTGGCGGCGAGAACGCTGAAGGCTACTTCTCTTTTGACGAGACCAGGCTGATCTTTCAAGCGACGCACGCTCCCCGCACATGCGATGCTCAGTACGTCATGAACCTCGCCGATGCTTCCTTCTCGATGGTCAGCACCGGAACCGGCAGGACGACCTGCGGCTATTTCCTCCCCGGGGACACGACCATTCTGTTTGCTTCGACCCATGCCGCAAGCGCGGATTGTCCGCCGGTGCCGGACCACTCCCAGGGATATGTCTGGGCGATCTATCCGTCCTACGACATCTACACCGCGCGTCTCGATGGCAGCGGCATCACGCCTCTTGCGGCGGCTCCCGGGTACGACGCTGAAGCAACGGTATCTCCCCGCGGAGACCGGATCGTCTTCACTTCCACGCGTGACGGAGACCTCGATCTGTATTCGATGAAGACCGATGGAAGCGATATCCGCAGGTTGACGAACGAATTGGGGTATGACGGCGGGGCATTCTACTCGTGGGATGGGGCAACGATCGTGTACCGCGCGTGGCACCAGGCGGACAGCGCATCCGCGGCGACGTACAAGGGGTTACTGGCATCGGATCTTGTGAAGCCTTCCAGGATGGAGTTGTTCGTCATGAACGCCGACGGTTCGGGGCGCCGCCAGATCACCAACAACGGTGCGGCGAATTTTGCACCGTTCTTCCACCCGGACAATAAGCACATCATCTTTGCCTCCAACCTTTCGGATACACGTGGAAGAAACTTTGATCTGTATATGATAGGTGTTGATGGACAAGGACTTACCCGCATCACCTTCAACGAGACGTTTGATGGTTTCCCGATGTTCACCCGCGATGGGAAGAAGCTGGTGTTCGCGTCCAACCGTGGCGCGAAGGTGCGGGGTGAGACGAATCTTTTCATCGCCGACTGGGTCACAGATTCGGTTACGCACAAGAAGCACGACCACCACTGACAACCAAGGATACCTTGTGAAGAACACCCTGCTGATATTGCTGCTGTGCGCGGCTACCCTGCCCGTGGCAGCGCAGACCAACCCGGCAGCCATCACTGCGGCAGAACTCCGGGAGCATGTCCGGTATCTGGCCTCGGACGAGCTGGCCGGGCGCGGGTCCGGGACGAAGGGCAACGATGAAGCAGCCATCTACATCGCGGCCAAGCTCAAGGTCGCTGGTTTGAAGCCGGCCGGCATCAACAACACCTATTTCCAGCCGTTCGAATTCGTGTCCGCGGTGAAACTTGGCGACAAGAATACCGCTGAACTCGAAGGGCCTGCGGGCGATCGCTCGTTGAAGGTGGACGTGGACTTCCGGCCCTTCGGATTCTCCGGGTCGGCCGCGGTGGAGGGCCCCCTGGTGTTCGTCGGATACGGCGTCGCCGCTCCCGAGAAACAGTATGACGATTTTGCGGGGATCGATGTGAAGGGAAAGGTCGTGGTCATGTTCCGCTACGGGCCGGACGGAGCCTCGCCGCGGAGCGAGTTCCAGCGTCACACAGGATTACGGAACAAGGCGCGTGTTGCGCGCGATAAAGGTGCGGTGGCCATGATCCTGATCAATGGCCCCGCGGACGAGGGCGAGGATGGGCTCTACAAGCTGGCGCTCGACCAGGGCGCAGGATCATCCGGGATCGTTGCCGTTTCGATGAAGCGCGACCTCCTCGAGCCGTACTTTCGCGCGGCAGGCTGGCCCCTGAAGGTCCTGCAGGACACCATGCGCGCACAGCTGCAGCCAAAAAGCTTCGAGTTGAAGGACTGCAGCGCTTCGTTCGATATCAGCGTGAACCGTGTGAGCAGCCAGACGTCGAACATCGTCGCGTATATCGAAGGCAACGATCCGCTCCTGAAGGATGAGGTCATCGTGCTGGGCGCCCACATGGATCACCTGGGCATGGGCGGGCCCGGGTCGGGTTCCATGGTTCCGGACACCCTGGCGATCCATAACGGGGCCGACGACAACGCGTCGGGCACCGCTTCCCTGCTCGAACTTGCACAGGCGATCGGGTCGCAAGCAGCCACCGTGCGCCGCTCGTATGTGTTCGCCTTCTTCTCGGGCGAAGAGCTCGGGACCCTCGGCTCGCAGGCGTATGTCTCGATGCCGTTCTTCCCGCTCGCACAGACGATCGCCATGCTGAACATGGATATGGTCGGTCGGCTGCAGAACAAGGCGCTGTCGATCGGGGGGACGGGAACCTCGACCATTTGGCCTGGCTTGATCACCCGCCATAGCGCCGACACTACGTTCTCGATCACGATGAACCCTGACGGGTTCGGCCCCAGTGACCATGCGAGCTTTTACGGCAAGGATGTTCCGGTGCTGTTCTTCTTCACCGGCACCCATGACGATTATCATAAGCCTTCGGATGATGCCGAAAAGATCAATTTTGCCGGCCACGAGAAGATCACGAAGCTTGTGAACGCGATCGTGAGCGATCTCGATACGATGTCGGCCCGCCCCCCTTTGTGCGTGTCCAGATCGCGGCAGCAGGCCGTGGCAGTGGAAGTGGCGACAGCCGGAGCTTCACCGTGACGCTCGGTATCGTGCCCGATGTGGGAGAGAGCAGCACGGGCATGAAGGTGAGCGGTGTGCGTCCGAACGGCGCGGGTGAGAAAGCCGGACTGAAAGCGGGAGATATCCTGATCGCGATGGGCGGCAAGAAGATCATGAACATCTACGATTACATGGGGATGCTGGGCGAACTGAAGGCGGGAGACGAAGTGATGTTGGAAGTGAACCGTGACGGCAAGGTGGTCCAGCTCAAGGCCGTGATGCAAAAACGCAACTGAGGTCCAACGGAAGTTCACCATAGGGCGGCTCGAAAGGCCGCCCTATGGTGTTCTGTGCCTACCCCTTCTTCACCCCGGCGTACGACTCTTTCGCCCCGCGGATGAACTCATGGACCAGCCGCACGCGGGCATCCTCGCTTCGTGCCGCAAGGAGTTCCGCACGCAGCGACCGCAGTTCTTCACGCAGTGAAGCCCGCTCTGTATCGCTCAATGATCCTACAAATCCCTCGAGGCATCGTATGCGGCCATGACCGTCCTGTCAGTCCTGTGATGGTGTCGGAGGCGCCTCGGCCCCCGGTTTCGTATAACGCCAGCCCGTGTCGCTCAGATGGAGCGGATTCCCCTCGATCCACCGCTCCTCGCCGAGCACCGTTCCGGTGACGAGCGTGTGGTCCCCTGTCGGGGTAAGCGCGCTGACCGTGCACCGCAGTGCTCCGAGGGCTCCGTGGGGTGCCCCATACCAGGAACTATCGGTCCGGAACAACTCTGCGAATGCCGGGGGAAGCGGCATAGCTCCAGCCTTCATGATGCGTTTGGCTATATCCTTCCCCCCCTCGCGCGGGAGCATCGCCAGCGTGAACGATCCATTGTTCCGCACCTGGCCGAGGAACTCGCTCCCCGTCTCCAGGGACATTCCAATAAGCTGCGGAGAAAATGAAAGTTGGGTCACCCAGGTGACAACGATCGAAGAGACGTGGCCGGCACCACCCGTTGAACAGATCCAGAGGGCATACGGGATAACCTCTATCGGACTTGAGCGTTCCATCCGTTGACTCACTGTGATCCTTCTCCTTGTGTCTCCCCCCGCGCGCTGACGCATTCCTCGCAGCAGCAGAGAGAACGGAGATGTTCCCATGTGTAGAGCCCCTGTTCATGCCCATCTTCCCAGATCAATTTGAGGGCATAACTGCCAACTGTCTCTGCCGCTTTCAAGTTGTATTTGCCCGGATGGGGGTTCGATTCCGGGACGGGCGCATAGTGATGAAGCAGGACAGTCTCGCCCTGGCACCCCGCACACGGACAGGCATCCCGCAGGAGCATAAGGGGCGACGGACCGATGTGGCCATCGTCCCATTGAAGCTGGAGAGTACTTGAGTCGAGACGTGTTAACTTCTTTAATTTCATGTTACTGCAGCGTCCATTGAATCATCGTTCTAGAGCTTACCGACCATGAGCCGTCCATCACGGATGATGGTCTCTTCTGATCCATCAGGGTAGATGAAATTCACATATCTCACCTGAATGGAAGGCTGCACCTCGGGGACATAGACCCAATCGATATGCACGACCTTGTCCGGCGCCGAGAACTGTGCCGGTCCCGTCTGGCCCCCGAAATGTTCGCTGCGCCCAAAGGCAATATGGAGCCCCAGTTTCTCGTCGAGGAGCGTGCTCCCAACGGGTTTCACGCCCCACTCGCTCAGGACCCCCACACCGAGTTCCGCGATATTCCCATAGGCGGGCTCCCCTGCCAGGAGTCGCGCCTGCTTCTCGGCAGCCGGTCCTTCGCTCAGGACCTCAACCGCCTTGTTCTCCTTGATCCGGAAGCGGACCACTTCGCTTCCGAATTGGACAGGAAGGACACCTGTGGTCTGGCTGCGCTCGCCCGGCTCCTCGCCTTCGTAAGGCACGATGTATGCCTCCCCGGAGGGGAGATTTGCGACACTGCCGGGCTGGCGGATCAGCCCGCCGCTCGCATGGCCATTGCGGAACCGCAGGTCGATGTGGAGCGGGAAGAGCGCGTCGTCACCCACGCCAAGCATAACATTCGCGCCGCTCGCCCGGTTCATTCGTTCCTGGATCTGGAGCACCCGGCGGTTCACGCTCTCATAGTTCAAACCCAGTGCAGGGATCATCGCGCGGGAGAAGCCGGGCATCGTAGCGCCACGGAAACCGAGACGCCGCGCCAGCACCTTCAGGGGGGCGGTGGAGGAGAGTTCTGTCGGCGCGAGAACGATACTGGAGTCATTCAGTACTTCTTCGAGGGTCGTGTCGAGGCCCGAGGCGATGGTCCCGTGGCGGTTCACCTGTTCGACAAGGAGAATCTCCTGCGGGAGGTCGCCGTTGTTCGTCCCGACATTCGGATACGCGCAGAAGGTCAACTTCTCGAACGGCATCGCATCCCAGCTATCCTGGAGCGTCAGGTACCACTCCGTGGCGATCCTGCGGCGGTCCATCCATGCGGAGCTGTCGTGCAGGCGGTCGCCCGGGAGATCCACCATGAATGTGAGCCCACGTTCCCGCGGGCCGCATTGGAATACCGCGTCAAGCAGTGCAATGAACTGGGAGGAGGAGAGGTTCCGGCTCATAGATGGTCCCGGGGTGGAATGTGGGTAGTTGCGGACTGCGGCTCACACCAGCCGGCGCGCTATCTCGCGTAGCGCATCCCGCGTCAGGAACTTCTGGACGAGCGGGAACAATATGTTATTTTCTTTGTGGATGTGGTTGACGAACTTCTGTATCACGGTCTGGGCATGCGTCCGGACGGCCTTGAGCGTTGCCGCGCGGGGACGTCCGGCGCCGAGCTTCTTCACTGCGCCCCTGAGCTTCTTCAATTCGCGCTTGAGGGCGCGATGCTCTTCCCGCATCACATCCGTCGGTCCTTCCACGTAGCGCTCCAGCACCGGAAAGAGCGCCTCTTCTTCATGTCTGTTATGCACGTCGACCTCATCCGCCAGAAAGCCGACCGCGTCGCGGACGCGAACGGCCGTCTCCTTCGAGTAGCCATGCTCCACGAGAGCGCGTGTCGCCCGGTTCAGCGAAGAGAGGTGCATCAGCGTCACATCGTGCTCTTGCATGAACCGCGCGATGGGGTCGACCGGGCGGCGCACGACCATGTCAGAACTTCTCGATGTACGTCGTATACTTCATCCCGCCCTTGTCCACCAGCGTTCCGACCTGCGAGATGAGCGCTTCCATCTCCGGCGTCATGCTATCCTCCAGCGCTTCATACTCCGCCTCGGTAGCGGTGACGAACATTTCCAGGAACTGATTCTTCTTTCCTTCGACCTCAAAGATGGTGTAGTCCTTGCCTGCCGCGGTGAGCAAAGACTTCAGTTGTGCGATGTGCTTCTCATATGCAGCCCGCGCTTCCGGCTTCACTGCATACGTGATCGTGGTAATGACCTTCGACATAGGTTCCTTTCTCTTTGCGTAGACATGCGCCGGGGCGCATCAATAACCGGCCCGTCGGATCTCCGCTTCCGACATGCCGAAGTAATGGCCGATCTCGTGGATGAGGGTCTCGCGGATGTGTTGCCGCAGGTCACCCTCCTGTGCCGCCAGATCTTCCAGGTTCAGCTGATACAGCGTGATCGTATCCGGCATCACCGGATACATACCGTACTCGGCACCCCGCTGTGTCAGCGGAATGCCGTGGTACTCTCCCAGCAACAGCCCCCTCTTCCTCCGCGATGCAGGCGGGAGGTCCTCCACGACGATCCGGATGTTCTCCATCGTTTCCCGGAACACCAGCGGAAGGTTGCTGTACTCCTCCTCCACCACACGTTCGAACGCTGCCTCTCCATCATTCACCGGAGCGGAATGAGAAAGAGTGCGCCCACCGCCGCAAGGCAGGCGGCCGTCAGCACGACGGCAACACCGGGACTGCACCCCGCCATCACGCGGATGCCGGTCCACACAAGCACCACCGACCAGAGCGCCGCGATCCCATCGAGCCCGATGAGGACGACATACGCCAGGGGATTGAGCACGATCGGCGGCGGGTTCGTGTCGAAGAGATAGATCCCGAACACCGCGATCTCGATCGGAAAGATGATGATGAGCGACAGCACCACCGGTACGACGGCGTATGCGAGCATGGCGAAGGCATTGCGGGGTGTGACCTTTCGACCACCGAGTGGCGTGACGACCGAAAGGAATCTCGACAAGACCAGGAACACCACCGCTCCGAGCACCGGGCCGGCAAGGATCCCGAGGCCCAGGATCGTCGCCAACTGCGGCTCGCGAACGCCGTAGTTCGCATTCCAGAGCAGCGCGTACACAAGCGCAACGCCGAACAGGACGGTAAGGGGCACGATGTAGTTCTTCGACCCTGCAAGCGCGATCCGGCGGAACGTGGCCGATGGGGACTCCATCAGGCCCCAGATCGTCTGGAACAGGTCAAGCGTATCGACCTTTGCCTGGATGTATCCTTTGCAGGACGAACAGACCACTGCAAGGTCGTCGTTCTCCGTACCACAGACGGGACATGCCCGCGTCAAGCCGCGTGCTTTCATATATCATATATGATACGGTTTTTCAGCACTTTATACAACTTTCTTGAACTTTGCGGTGAAGTGCCGGAGCATAGGTGGTTCCTCCACGATCCTGACCCCCCGCAAAGCCTCCCTGTTCTGGAATACCTCGATCACGGCTTCGATCACGTAGTCAATGTGGCTCTGGGTATAGACCCTCCGGGGGATGGCCAGGCGAACCAACTCCATCCGCGCCGGGATAAGGTGCCCCGCGGGGTCGTATTTCCCGAACATCACGCTTCCGATCTCCACAGAGCGGATCCCGGCCGCCAGATAGAGTTCGATCGACAGCGCCTGCCCGGGATACTCGGAAACCGGAATGTGCGGGAGGAATTTCTTCGCATTGAGATAGATCGCATGCCCCCCCGGGGGGCGGAGAATGGGAACCCCGGCGGCCACCAACCGGTCTCCGAGATAGGCCACGGAGCGGATCCGGTACTGTAAATAGTGCTCATCCAGGATCTCATCCAGCCCCTGGGCGATGGCTTCAAGGTCCCGCCCTGCCAAACCCCCGTACGTCGGAAACCCTTCCGTCACGATCAGCAAATTCCTGGCAGCGGCGGCCATGGCGTCGTCGTTGAGCGCCAGGAATCCACCCATGTTGACGAGCGCATCCTTCTTCGCACTCATCGTGACCCCATCCGCGTATGAGAACATCTCCCGGGCGATACTTGCCACGCTCGTGTCCGCGTAGCCGGGCTCGCGCAACTTGATGAAGTACGCATTCTCTGCGAACCGGCAGGCATCAAGGAACAGGGGGATGCCGTTGCGCGTACACACTTCACGGACGGCGCGGATGTTCGCCATCGAGACAGGCTGCCCCCCGCCGGAGTTGTTGGTGATGGTCAGCATACACAGGGGGATCCGTTCCCTCCCCGTGCGGGTGATGAAGGCATCCAACGCGGCGACATCCATGTTCCCCTTGAAGTCCGCGATGGTGTCCGGGTCCTTCCCCACTTCACACGGCAGGTCGACCGCCTCGGCGCCGGAGAATTCGACGTTCGCCCGTGTGGTATCAAAGTGAGAATTGTTGGGCACGACCTTTCCCGGCCCTCCCGCTATGGAGAAGAGGATCTTCTCGGCGGCGCGTCCCTGATGGGTCGGAATGATATGCCGCATGCCGGTGAGCGAACGCACCTTTTCCTCGAACCGATAGAAGCTGCGCGCCCCCGCATAGGATTCGTCGCCCCGCATCATCCCTGCCCACTGGTCGGCGCTCATTGCCGAGGTCCCGCTGTCCGTGAGGAGATCGATGAGCACATGCTCCGCGCGGATGAGGAACAGATTGTAGGAGCCTTCTGCCAGGATCAACTCCCGCTCTGCGCGCGAGGTGAATGTGATCGGCTCTACCGATTTGATGCGGAATGGTTCAATGATGGTTTTCATGGCTTCCGTCCTGTCGTGCATGGAAGGTACGCCGAATACGCGAAGATAGCAACGCCGCCCGCGCCGGCCCATCCATCTTGACAATGAGCCGTCGCTGCGGTATACTTCCTGTCATGACGACCGACACGCCTTTGACAGGAGAAGAAGCCGGAGCGCAGCTGTACGAATACATCCGGCGTGAAGTGGTGGGTGAGGGAGTGCTCTCTCTGGAGCGGCTCGGCGAAGCCCTGCACACATGTGAGGCGCCGCTGGGGGAACAAAGCGAGGGCGAGGTCATCATCGGGTGCATGTTCGCGGCCGTCCTTGCGATCGAGGAGCTTGTCGCGCCCGGGCAACGGGAGAAACTCCGTTCCGGGCTCGACGGCGAATTCATCCGGCATCTGCGTGAGCAAGGTGCCGACGAAGAACACATCGTCGAATGGCGGACGATACTGGGGGAGCACTTTGTGGATTACTACCGGAGTGTTGAGGGGCATTCCGGCCCTGCGTTGCCGGTCATGCTGGGCAAGGAGTTCCTCTGGAACCTGACAGGCATGGAACACGACGACCCGACACCGATCGAGATCGCCACATCCTATCTCGCCGCAGCACGCGCCCTCTCCCGCCGCGCGGTACGTGACCTTCTCGCCGCCCTTGCTCTCTGACCTGGTGCTTCACGGCCCGCGATGATCCGCGCGGGGCGTTCCCGCCCGATGCCGCCGATGATCACTCTTTGTTGTACCTGATGATCGAAAAGATGTCGAGGGCGCCAAGCTTGTCGCGGCCATTCAGGAATTCAAGTTCGATGAGGAAGGAGACGCCCACGATGACGCCCTCGAGGCGTTCGATCAGCCGGCAGGTTGCCGCAGCCGTGCCGCCCGTGGCCAGAAGGTCATCGTGGACGACCACCCGCTCCCCTTTCTGAAGGGCATCCGTGTGGATCTCAAGGGCATCGACGCCGTACTCGAGCTGATACTCCTCGCGGAAGGTTTTGGCGGGGAGCTTCCCGGGCTTGCGCACGGGCACGAAGCCGGCGTGAAGGCGCGATGCGAGAACGGCCCCGAGGATATACCCGCGGGACTCGACGCAAACGACCTTGTCGATGCGCTGGTCCTGATAGCGCTCCACGAGGATGTCGGCGGCCCGGGCGAACGCATCCTTATCCTTGAGCAACGTTGTGATGTCGCGAAACATGATCCCGGGCTTCGGGAAATCAGGAACGGTCCTGATGGTCCGGGCGAGTTCGCCTGCTGGTCCCTTCACCATTCCGGTTCCTCATCCTTGTTGATCGCCTGTGCACCCTTGCGGCATTCGGTGGTCATCCGCGCTGCAGCATAGACGTTGATCGTGAAATCGATCGTATCCGACCCGTTCATCCCGTTGAGTTTGCTGAGCAGATCCTTCGCCATACTCATGGCAACACTGCTGCTCTTCTCCACGAGCTCTGCGACGAGTGCGGATCCTTTTTTCTCCAGCTGGTCATCCGCGACGGCCGACGTGATGAGTCCCATATCCTGCGCCTCTGTCGCCGACACGGTATGCCCGCGAAGGATCAGCTCACGCGCGCGGCCTTCCCCCACCCGCCGCACAAGATACGGCGCGATGAGTGCCGGCACCATTCCGGTCCGCACCTCGGACACGGCGAACTTCGCACGGTCGCGCGAGGCAACGACGAAATCGCACACCGTGGCAAGTCCGCAACCAGCACCGAGTGCCGGGCCATGGACGAGTGCGCAGACGGGTTTGCGGATCTCGTAGATCGTCCGGAGAAGTGTGGCGAAGCGCAGGGAGTCTGCGCGGTTCTGCTCGAGATCGGCGCCACTCATCCGCTCCTGGTGGGCAGGGTCGATGCCGGCACAGAACGCAGCCCCCGCACCGGCAAGGACAACGACCTTGACGCCGGGGTCGCGCGCGGCAGTAATGAACGCAGCCGTGAGTTCGCCCACGGTTGCATCGTCAAGAGCATTGCGCTCTGAGGGACGGTTGAGCGTGATGCGAGCGACGCGCTCACCGGCGGCATATCGGATCGCGTGGAAGTCCATGCCCGAAAATAGCGAGAATATCGTGCAAAAACAAGGACGGCGCAGGGAGAGAAGGCGAAAAGACACGCGGCACCCGGACCCATCGTCCGGGTGCCGCCGTGTACCCGTGATGCTGATCTGCAGCGTGGCTGCTAGACGTCGTAGTACAGGCCGAACTCGTACGGATGCGGACGGAGGGCCATCGGTTTCACTTCCTTGTCCATCTTGTACGAGATCCATGCCTGGATGGTGTCCTCGGTGAACACATCGCCGCGCAACAGGAACTCATGGTCGCGTTCCAGTGCGTGCAAGGCTTCCTCGAGGGAGCCCGGGGTCGACGGCACGTTCTTCAGCTCCTCCGGCTCCAGATCATAGATGTCCTTGTCCAGCGGCTGTCCCGGATCGATCTTGTTCATGATGCCATCCAGGCCTGCCAGCAGCAGCGCCGAGAACGCAAGGTACGGGTTGCATGCCGGATCGGGGCACCGGAATTCCAGGCGCTTCGCCTTCGGGCTCTTGGAGTACATCGGGATGCGGATCGACGCACTGCGGTTGCGCTGCGAGTACGCGAGGTTCACCGGTGCTTCGAAGCCGGGGACCAGACGCTTGTACGAATTCGTCGTCGGGTTCGTGATCGCGCACAACGCAGGAGCGTGCTTCAACAGGCCGCCGATGTAGTGCATCGCCATCTCGCTCAGGTTGGCGTAGCCATTCCCGTAGAACAGCGGCTTGCCGCCCTTCCACAGGCTCTGATGGACGTGCATGCCGGACCCGTTGTCGCCGAACAGCGGCTTGGGCATGAAGGTGACGGTGTGGCCGTTCTGTGCGGCCGTGTTCTTGATGACGTACTTGAAGAGGAGCATGGCGTCCGCGCTGGCGAGCAACGGAGCGAACTTGAGGTCGATCTCCGACTGCCCTGCGGTTGCCACTTCATGGTGCTGTGCTTCCACGTGAAGGCCGACAGCCATCAGGTTCTTCGTCATCTCATTGCGAAGGTCCTGGAAATGATCCGTCGGTGCCACCGGAAAGTACCCTTCCTTGTAGCGCGGCTTGTATGCCAGATTCGGCATCTCTTCGCGGCCGGAGTTCCAACGGCCTTCGATCGAATCGACGTAATGATACGAGCAGTGTTCGTTCGTATCGAACCGCACATCGTCGAAGATGAAGAACTCGGCCTCGGCACCGAAGAACGCGGTATCCGCAATGCCGGTCGATTTCAGGAACGCTTCCGCCTTCTGGGCGATGTTGCGCGGGCACCGCTCGTACTTTTCCTTCGTCAACGGATCATAGACATCGCAGACGAGGCTGACGGTCTTCTCCTTGATGAAGAGGTCCACGAACGCCGTGGACGGGTCAGGGATGAGAAGCATGTCGCTTTCGTTGATCGCCTTCCAGCCGCGGATCGAGGATCCGTCGAAGCCGAAGCCATCCTCAAAGCTCGATTCCTCGAGCTGCTGGATGGGGACCGACAGATGCTGCCACTGTCCCGGCAGGTCCATGAACTTGAGATCGATCATCGTGGCGCCGCTGTCCTTGATCAGCTTGAAGACATTGCCGACCGCGCCTGACGCGTCTGCTGTTGCCATAGGGCTTATCCTCGTGATGTAGTTGATGGTGAAAGAAAGAACTTGATGCGTGATGTCTCTTTTGCGGTCGAAAGGACGAGCTGGGTGCGTGTATGGACCACGCCGGACCATGCCTGGATCTTCGCCAGGAGTTTCTCGAGCGAGGCGGTATTGCAGGTGCGCACCTTCAGCAGATGTGTGCCGTCGCCGGTGATGGCGTGGCATTCCATGATCTCGTCAAGGCCATGGGCGTGATCCAGGAACCCCGCATAGTGCCGCGAAGAGTCGACGGTCACGACAATGAATGCCGTGATATCGTTCCCCATCCGCTTGTGATCCACCCGGGCGTGATAGCCGGTGATCACGCTGGCCTCCTCCAGCTTTCGGAGGCGCTCGCTCACGGACGGCAGGGAGAGTCCGACAGATTCCGCGAGGTCGTTCCGGCGGGTACGCCCGGCCCGCTGGAGGATGTCCAGAATTTTCAGATCAATGTCATCGAGCATGTTTCGCCCCGTTGCCTTAGTTTCTAAAGATAGGCACAATGAGTACTTAAGAATATAAGGCGTACTGGAGGGAATGTCAAGGGGGATGCCTAAAAAAGTTAGGCGAGAAGTAAGAATGACCTCAGTTGGTCAGGCGAGGACGGCTCCGGCGGGAAGGCGGTCGTGCCCGGCGCTGTCGCGCAGGGCGCGCACGGCCGCGGCCCGGGAGGCGGCGGTGAGTATGTAATTGCCCGCGACAAGAACCGTCGCGCCCGCACTGACCACCGCACGGGAAGTGACGGCGTCGATCCCGCCGTCAACCTGGATCACGGCCTTCGAACCGGCGGCCGTGATCGCCGCTGCGGTCCGCCGGATCCGCTCAACAGACCCGGGGATGAATGACTGTCCGCCGAATCCAGGATTGACGGACATGATCAGGATCAGATCGGCCTCGCACAGGACCTCATCGATCATGGCAAGGGGCGTTGCCGGGTTCACACTCACCCCGGCGCGTGCTCCCGTCTCGCGAATGTGGTGGAGGGTCCGGTGCAG